>JAEWNU010000164.1 GCA_023456995.1 Bacillota bacterium | reverse complement strand
TGACACGGTTAAAGTCACCCTCGACAGAGTGTTTAAGAGCGGAAGCCGCTACTGCAAATTCGATAGTTTCTTGGGCGTCCTTGCCGTTGAGCAGCCCATAAATCAAGCCGCCGCCAAACGAATCACCGCCGCCGACGCGGTCGACAATGCGCAGGTGGTATTCCTTCGAAAAATAGAAACTTTCTCCGTCGTAGAGCATGCCTGCCCAGTCATTGTCGCTGGCGGAAATAGAGGTGCGAAGCGTAATGGCAACTTTTTTAAAGCCGAACTGATCCGCCAGCTGCTTAGCTACCGACTTGTAACCCTCTTTATTGAGCCTGCCGCCGGTGATATCGCTGCCCTCGGCCTCGATACCAAATACGTCCTTGGCATCCTCCTCGTTGGAGATGCAAACGTCAACATATTGGCACAGTGAAGACATAGCTTCGCGCGCCTGTGCGCGAGTCCACAACTTGCCGCGATAGTTTAAATCGCAGGATACGGTGATGCCCTTTGCTCTGGCAGCCTTGCAGGCATCGAGGCAAATTTCAACGAGATTGGGTCCCAACGCTGGCGTGATACCGGTGAAGTGGAACCAGTCCACGCCCTCAAAAATGGCATCCCAGTCAAAGTCTGAGGGTTGCGCTTCCTGAATGGCGGAATGCGCGCGGTCATAGATGCAGACGCTGCCGCGCTGAGAAGCGCCTTTCTCTAAGAAGTAGATACCAACTCTGTCGCCGCCACGAACAATTTTGGTTGTATCAACACCTAACCCGCGCAGCGCGTTTACCGCGCCTTGGCCGATGGCGTGAGCGGGCAGTTTGGTGACAAAGGCAGAATCCATGCCGTAGTTGACCAAAGAAACGGCTACATTTGCTTCTCCGCCGCCAAAGGTGGCCTGAAGCTGGTCATCCTGAAAAAAGCGGTAATAGCCGTTGGGGGCTAAACGGAGCATAATCTCTCCAAAAGTAACAACACGTTTGCTCATGATGGTTCCTCCTTACTTCTGCACTAGATGAACGGCGAAGCCGCCGATTTCGTCCATGAGATAAATCGCCTTGGGGTTTCCCTTAGCGTCAGTTTTAAGGGTGGATTCGTCAAAAGCGACGCCCTGAAGCCCAAGATGGAACATGGCACGCGCCACGGAGTTGGTGGCAATGGCGATATGTCCATGAGTGCCAAGGAAGGGGCGCTTCATACATTCAACCGCAGCGCCCGCAAAATCGGAGCTGTTACCCGGCTTATATTCTAAGCCGAAAAGCGCACACAGCGTTATTGCGGTCTTTTGTGCTACGTATTCGTTCTCGCAGTTGATGCCGACGTGGCCCAATGAAAAACCCAGCATGGTCTTGACGGCTTCACGCGAGATGCGAGTAATTTCGTCCCAATTTTCATCATCTATCAGCTCTTTTTTTACCATCCAGGTGCCGCCACAGGCCAGAATCTGGTTAAACGATAGGTAGTCCATCAGGTTTTTAGTGTTGACACCGCCGGTGGGCATCCACTTTAAGTTTTTGTAGGGGCCAGCGACCGCCTTTAAAGTGGCGATGCCACCGTTTTGCTCTGCCGGAAAGAATTTGACCGCTGTAAGCCCCAGACTCATAGCCTGTTCCATTTCGCCTGGTGTGGCAGTACCGGGCATGATGAGCCCACCCTTTGACAAAACATATTTGACCATGTCAGGGTTAAAACCGGGTGTAACAATAAATTTGGCTCCGGCGGCCAGTGCTCGATCAGCCTGTTCAGGTGTCAGGACGGTTCCGGCGCCTACCAGCATGTCGGGTACTTCACTGACGATGGCACGCATGGCCTCCTCGGCGGCGGCGGTGCGGAAGGTGACCTCGGCCGCAGGTAGTCCACCGGCCACCAAAGCTTTAGCAAGGGGAACGGCTTTTGCAGGGTCTTCAATGGCAATGACCGGAATAATGCCAATATTAGACACGCGTTCAAGAATCTCAGTCATGATGGCTTTACCTCCTCATATTCGAACCATAAAACGTCAATTATGGATTATATTACTTAATATCATTATATAACTTGTATACTAGAATTCAAGATGGACTCGAATAAAATTTGTCTCAATAATTTTGTGTATTTTGCCTTGCCACGCTTAAAAAATATTTAGAGTGCCAGCGGGGTATGACGGCCATTCCGATAATCATGCACCTGTAATTGAGGCGTGGCAGATATGATAAGCGCCCAGAGCTCATCCGCGCCATTTTCAATCTGTTCATTGGGCAGCAGATAGGCCCGATGTGGTGCTGCATACAAATAAATACAGCGGTTTGTTCTATATGCGGCAAACAGCTCATCCCAACCCAAAGCGACTTGTTCTTTGTCAGAAGAAATTTCTACGCCGCTATGCTTGCCGAATTGTAGTGTATAGACGTATCTAGGTATATTTAGCCCAAGCTTTTTAACCTGAGTATGTACCGATAAGAAGAAATTTAAGAAATAGACAACCGGAAGCAGTAATCCAATGCTTAACAGCACGGTGCCTAATAATACGGCCTGCTCGGCTTTACCTACCCGGGAAAAGGCGATAAGCGAAAATAAAAGCATGATGCTTACAAAAATGGCGGGAGATTTCCAACGGCGCTGCCGATGGAAGGTGTCAAATAATGCAAAATCTTTAAAAATTGTGCCGTCTACTTTGACGGACACCGTAAAGTCGGCATTTTTCATGAAAAGTCCTTTCGTTCCAGCGTTTTAAAGTTTCATTATTTGCAACATATTTCCACAATAATAGAAAAAATACGACATCTTAAAGACGTGGTAAACAGTTTAGACCATGATATGCGCAAGAGGCATTTTAAAAAAATATTTTGGTTTGGCGCTAACAATTTTTTAATAAACTACTTTCTATAATCACTTATTGTACAAATAAAATCAATTTAAGCAAGAGCCTAAGACATAAAACAGCGAATTAAACAAAAAAAGTGATGCAATTTTTACTAGTATACTAGTAGACGAAAAGACTTATGATGTGATACATTTAAAGAACACTGAGGCCTGCATTACAATTTCTAAAGTTGAATAGGAGGAAGAAAGAATGAAAATGAAACTGGCTTCCGCTTTGCTTGCGGCAACAATGATATTAAGCCTGGCGGCTTGTGGCGGTGGCTCCGCGCCGGCATCCTCGGCGGCACCGGCTCCGTCATCCAGCGCACCTGCATCCAGCAGCACTGGCGGCGTCGCAAACGATCCTAAAGTTACCCTTACTTATGCTGAGGTCAACCCACTTGATACGATAGTCGGCCAGACTGATACGGCGTTTAAAGAGAAGGTGGAGGAGCTCTCAGGCGGTTCAATTATTATCGACATACAAGCCAGCGGTGTTCTAGGTTCGGAAAACGACGTGCTTGACTCCATACTCGGTGGTGGTGACACCATTGATATGTCTCGTATTTCTGCCTTTGCACTGACAAGCTATGGTGCTAAGAAATCAAAGCTGTTGTCTATTCCTTATACCTTTGTCAACCGTAAGCACTTCTGGAACTTTGCCAATAGCGACTTGGCACCTGAGTTCCTCAATGAGCCGCAGGAGATTGGCCTTGGTGTTCGCGGCATTTTCTACGGCGAAGAAGGCTTCCGCCATTTCTTCACTGTTAAGCCTATCACCGGCATGAAGGATCTAGCTGGCATGAAGCTGCGTGTTTCTAATGACCCGGTTATGAACGGTATGGTCCAGGGCCTTGGCGCTAGCCCCACGGTTGTCTCCTTCACCGAGCTTTACTCCGCTTTGCAGACTGGCGTTGTTGACGGCGCTGAGCAGCCCATCGCTAACTACAAGTCTAACGCGTTTCCTGAGGTTGCCCCCAACCTGATTCTGGACGGTCATACGCTGGGTGCTATTCAGGTTATTATCAGTGATAAGGCCTGGAACAAGCTGACCAAGGCACAGCAGGATGTTTTAATGGAAGCTGGCGCTTATGCGCAGGATTTCAATGCGAAGTTGTCTGAGAAAAAGGAACAGGAAGTTCTGAAAGAGCTCAAGGATGCCGGTGTCAACGTCATTGATGTGCCTGACAATAGCGAGTGGGCTGCAGCCTGCCAGGAAATTATCAAGACCAGCACCGCGGATCAGGCCGAACTCTACAAAAAGATTCTGGACATGAAATAAGAATCTGTACTTTCTTTAAAAGAAAACAGGGAAAGAGAGGGCGCAGGGGAGACAGCCCCTGTGCCCTTTCTTTCCACCCGCACATGAGGAGGAGACCATATGCCCGAAATTTTCAATGTGCTTGATAAACTCAAGCCGATTTACGACAAGGCATATAAAGGTGTGATGTTTGTCTGTAAAGTCCTTTTGATTATAGATATTTTTATCACCACAATGTCGGTCGTTGGTCGCTATGTTCCTTTTATTCCGGATCCATCATGGAGTGAAGAAGTTGTTCTTACCTGCATGGCATACATGGCGGTGCTCTCTGCGGCATTGGCCATCCGCCGCGGTGCTCATATCCGCATGACCGCGTTGGATATCTACCTACCGAAAAAATTGGTTAAAGGGCTGGACATCCTTGCTGATGTGGCGGTTTTGATACTGGCTATTATCATGATAACCGTTGGCTGGCGCTACGCTAATGGCATCGGCTCTAAGGGCACTTATGTATCCATGCCGACTGTATCTCGATTTTGGATGTATTTCCCAGTACCACTTGCTGGTGTGGCTATGCTCATTTTTGAATTAGAAGCCCTCTATAACCATATTAAAAGCATTTTTGTAAAGGAGGCTTAAAATTATGAGCGTACAGACAATAGCAATCATTGTTTTGCTGTCCAGCTTTTTTATTATGATACTTTTGCGCTTTCCCATTGCTTATGCCGTTGCGCTATCCTCTATCTTATGTCTGCTGTCTCAAGGCTTAAACTTGAACACCGTCTGTCAGCACATGGTAAAGGGCATTAGCTCTTTTAGTCTTATGGCTGTTCCTTTCTTTATCACCATGGGTGTTTTGATGGGGTCAGGCGGTATTTCTGAGAAGCTTATTGCGTTGGCGGATGCCTGTGTAGGCTGGATGCGTGGCGGCATGGCAATGGTCAATATCGTCGCTTCTTATTTCTTTGGCGGCATTTCTGGTTCGGCTGCCGCTGATACTGCGTCTCTGGGCTCCATTCTGATTCCGATGATGGTAGACCAAGGCTACGATGACGATTTTTCAACGGCAGTAACCATCACTTCATCCTGCGAGGGGCTGCTTGTGCCGCCTAGCCATAACATGGTTATCTACGCAACCACTGCGGGTGGCGTATCGGTGGGCAGCTTGTTCTTGGCCGGCTATTTGCCGGGTGCATTGCTCGCTTTATCTTTGATGATCGGCTCTTACATAATTTCAGTCAAACGTAACTACCCCAAGGGCTCTAAGTTTAGCATTATGAACCTGTTCAGACAGCTCGCCACCTCTTTTTGGGCATTAGCCGCGGTGATTATTGTTGTGTTTGGCGTGGTCGGCGGTATCTTTACCGCTACCGAGTCGGCCGCTATTGCCGTTATTTACAGTCTGATTGTCAGCGTATTCATCTACAAGGGTTTGGACTGGAAAGGGGTTTGGCGAGTTTTAGGTGATTGTGTTGATACGCTGGCCATCGTCTTGATTCTGATTGCTACCTCCAGCGTATTTGGTTATTGCCTGACAACTCTTCATGTCCCGGAGATGGCGGCAAAAGCAATCACCAGCGTCACCGACAATCCTATCAT
>JAEWNU010000163.1 GCA_023456995.1 Bacillota bacterium | reverse complement strand
GAAGTCCACCGCTGTGTCTCAAAATACTGAAAAGAGTGACTTTGATCGCAAAATGCTCGAACAATTTATGAAGGAATAGAGGTGACGGCATGTCTTACCCGAAAGAAATTGCGGAAATGAGCCGGGAAATTTTAAACGAACGGCGTGAACGTGCCGAACTTGCGTTAAATGAGCGTCGTGTGCGCATCAGCCGAGTGGCCCCGCACATTTTGCAGCTGGAACGCGAAATGGCCAGCACCTCGGCGCGAATTGCCGGTGCGGTACTTTCCGGTGAGAATGTGCAGCAAAGACTGGCAAAAATACGTGAGTTTAACCTTGCCAAACAGCAAGAGCTAAAAGATGCCCTTGCCGCCGCAGGCTTTGCCGCGAATGCATTGGAGGTTCAATATCAATGCCCCCTATGCAAGGACACCGGCAACAATAACGGAAAGCTGTGCGAGTGCGCCCGTCAACTGCAAAAGGGACTGATGTATGAGCGTCTCGGTGCCGTTTCACCGCTGACCGACAGTACCTTTGAGGGCTTTTCGCTGTACTACTACTCAGATACACCAGCTGATGGCAACTCGGTGTCAGATCGCGCTATCATGAAAAAAGCGCTGCAGGAATGCACAAAATACGCGACGAACTTCTCCCCCGCTGCCTCCAGCCTGCTCCTGATTGGTGCGCCGGGGCTGGGTAAAACGCATCTTTCGATCGCCATTGCCTGTGCTGCCATTGAAAAAGGCTTTGATGTGATATATGTGCCGTTTCACACGCTGCTATCTAAGCTGGAGGCGGCGCGTTTCGGCAAAACCAGTGAGGAATTTCAGGACTATTTAAGCCCGGTGCTAAATTGTGAGTTACTGGTCCTCGACGATCTGGGAAGTGAATTTTCTACCTCGTTTTCCACAGCAGTATTGTACGATATTATCAACACCCGGCAGTTGCAGGGAGCCCCCACCATCATTAATACGAACTTAAAACAGAGCGAGCTTTCCACGCGCTATGGTGACCGTATTCGCTCACGCCTGCTTGGGTGCTACCGCATTATTATGTTTGCGGGTTCAGATGTTCGACTGCAAAAGAAACTATTGTAACGAGTTTTTGGATGAGTTAACATGGATGCCAAAACTGTACTTGCCAATGTAGATCATGCGCTGCTCAAACCCGAAGCAGGAAATGCAGATTAAATCATTTTATCTATAGGCTGGCAAAGGGCGTCGTCTCACATGAGACAACGCCCTTTTTATCATTTGTGGGTCAACTCTCGAATTTTTCGTTCAAAATCGTTTAACATAATAGTCTTTAAAGTCCATAGGCTCTCTGACAGATCAACATAATAACGGTGTGGATATTCAAAGCGCTTAATTTCGTCCCACATACGCCCCAGCTCTGTTTTGCAAAAATCCTGAATTTCCTTGAGCGTGGGGGAATGGTATAGCCGCTTGCCCTTTTCATAGATCGGCTCCAGCAGGCTGACCGCTTCAAAATCCTCGAGCGTCTTCTTTTTCCAGATTGCGTTTGGATCAAAGATGGTCAACGGCTTAGAGTCGTCCACCTCTTCTTCAAAAAGAGTGATATAATCAGCCGAAGCCTTTCCGCTCTTGCGATCATAAAGACGATAAAGTTTTTTAAAGCCCGGCGTGGTCACCTTTTCTGGGCTTTCACTGATTTTAATGCGTGGCGCAAGCTTAGTACCCTCCTGTACGGCAACCAGCTTATATACGCCACCGAACACCGGCTCAGAGCGACCGGTAATCAGATTTTCGCCCACACCGAAAAGATCCACCTTGGCGTCCTGCATAATCAGGTCACGGATGATGTACTCATCCAGTGAGTTCGATGCGACAATTTTACAGTCCTCAAAGCCTGCTTCATCGAGCAAAGTGCGCACCTTTTTAGAGAGATACGCTATGTCACCCGAATCGATTCTGACACCCTTGGGGCGATGCCCCAGCGGCAGCAGAACCTCGTTAAAGACGCGAATGGCGTTTGGCATGCCGGAGTGCAGTACATCGTAGGTATCGATCAGCAGCGTACAGTTATCAGGGTAGATTTCAGCATACGCCTTAAAAGCGGAGTATTCATCCGGGAACAGCTGTACCCAGCTATGTGCCATCGTGCCAACAGCAGGGATGTTGTAATACTGGTCGGCAATAACACAAGCGGTGGAGGTGCATCCGCCAATATAGGCCGCACGCGCACCCAGCATAGCCGCGTCATAACTCTGCGCACGGCGCGAGCCGAACTCCATGATAGCCCTGCCCTGAGCCACGCGATTCATACGCGTAGACTTGGTGGCAATCAGCGACTGAAAATTGATGGTGAGAAGCACCATTGTTTCAATCAACTGTGCCTGAATGGCCGGGCCCTTAACCACTACAAGCGGTTCGCCAGGAAATATCGGTGTTCCTTCCTTGATCGCCCACAAATCACACTCAAACTTAAAGTTCTCTAAATAATTCAAAAAAGCCTCAGAAAAGGTATTTTTACTACGCAAAAACGCAATATCCTCTTTGGAAAACTGAAGATTATCAATATACTGCATCAGCTGTTCCAGTCCTGCCGCTATTGCATAGCCGCCCCCATCTGGAATTTTGCGAAAGAACATGTCGAATACGACCTCGGTGTCTTGCATTTCCTTGAGCAGATAGCCGTTAGCCATCGTCAGCTCGTAAAAATCGGTCAGCATCGTCAGGTTTCGTTCGTTTTTAATGTCTATCATCGCAGGTGCGTCCTCATTTCAACGATATTTTATGTGGAGCTCCTGTAGCGCGCCGCAACCAAAACAGCACACATCAGGATTTGACGACAATTGTTACAGGTTGCTCGAGCACGCCGACCAGCGTCCCGCTTTGCGCATCCACGGCGCCAATTTGAGCTATAGCTTTATAGTCTCCGGCAGAAAGCTTTTCATCCAAAGCTGCCTTTTTTATCATCTGACCGGGCAAAATAGACCCTGTACGCAAAACCACCTCTCCGGAATCTTCAAGCACAAGCTCAAGCACCATTAGATACTGGTTCTGCAACGGATTTTTTAACAGTAGCGCCGCTTCTTCAGAGGCAGCAGAAAAAATCAGTTCTTTTTTAATTTCAAACGAGAACTGATCGGAAGCATTTTTCTTTTCTGTTTTTGAGAATAATCCGGATGAAGCCTTTACAGCCCGTGGGTCTATGTCGGTAACAGATGAGAAATCGCTCGTTGGTAATTCGGTTTTTAAAGCTTGAACCGGCGCAACGCGTGAAAACCAAATCACTGCAATGGCACCTGTACAAAAAAATATCAAGATTAAAAGGACACCAATAACTCTGTTGCCTCGTTTTCTTTCCCGCCGCAAATCCATTATTTTTCGCGCCTTACCTTTTTAATTTCACATTTTTAGTCGATTATACACCTTTTGTGCTGTCATGACAACCCAAATTTAACTTTAGAAACACAATTGAGGAATTATGAACGTTTTATAAAATCGACTTGCAATCATTGACAGAAGTAACGAGTGTTACTATAATTAGATAGACAATCTAATTATTATTTTGGAGGACGATATTTTGACTGATGAGTTCATGACCAAGCTCAATGAAACGCTGGTCACGGCCTA
>JAEWNU010000162.1 GCA_023456995.1 Bacillota bacterium | reverse complement strand
GGCTTTAAAACTGTTTTATACAGGAGGATGGTGGCGATGCATTTTGGTAAAAAAGCAATGGTATTGATATTGGTATCAATGTTGATCCTCGGATGTTCACGAGAGGCGTTTAAAGCTTCGCTCAACCGCGATAATTTGCCTTCTCAGGGAAGCAGTTCTGCTGAAAACAATTCAAACAATAAGGGTAGTGAGGCACTTGTGTTTGATATGGACGTCGGTGAGATGGATGAGAATGGCGTTTATTTGTATTATGCACTTCCCCGGGCTTCTGATCCGGCTGGCAAGGAAGCAGCCGAACATATTTCTGAAAAAATACATACCGCACTGTTTTCGCTGCGTGAGGAAATTGCCGGTGACAAAGGCGTGGATAGCTTAACGGTTTATGATTCCCTTACCAGGAACGACGGTGTTTATTATAGCACCATGTATGATATTAAATATTCACAGGCTAAAGACTCAGCAAAAGAAAAGTATGGGTTTGGCTTGGCTTTTGACTCAGCGACAGGGGAATTGGTTGGCGTAGATTCCATAATGGATGTTAGTGCGTTGGTGGTATTGCTCCTTGATGAGCAATCCTCAAAAATTCTTGAAAAAGACGAGGCGATGGCTGCCAAACAGCGGGCATACTTGAATGAACAGGGCCTCGAAACGCTGAAGAATCGTCTGACTTATCCGGATGGTGTTGTATCGCTTGAGCGGCTTTTGGACGCATCTTTTTATCTCGACGGTGCAAAATTGATCGTCATATTTTCAGCACCTCAAGATATCGGTGGTGTGGTAGAGGTATCCGTTGCGCTTTAAATGAAAGCTATAGCATAAAGTGAGGATATTATTGGTGTTTTGTTTTGACATCGTTGCAGTGGCGTACTATAATAATCAGTAACTTTATATGTAAGTTCACAAAGGAAAGGGGATTTGTTAGATGGAGAAGAAAAATATAGACTGGGGCTCGCTGGGATTTGGCTATATTCCCACCGACAGTCGCTATGTCTCGATTTATGCAGACGGCAAGTGGGACGGAGGAAAGATGGTCTCCGACTCGAACGTGACTATGAGTGAATCGGCCGGTGTGCTTCAATATGCTCAAACCTGCTTTGAAGGCCTGAAAGCTTATACAACCAAAGACGGCAGCGTTGTTACTTTCCGCCCTGACTTAAATGCAGCTAGAATGAAGGATACTTGCAACCGCTTAATGATGCCGGTGTTCCCAGAGGAACGTTTTATTGAAGCGCTTGATATGCTGGTTAAGGCCAATGCCGCCTATGTTCCGCCGTTTGGTTCGGGTGCGACACTTTATATCCGTCCGTTTATGTATGGCTCCGGGCCAGTTATCGGTGTAGCCCCTGCACCTGAATATACTTTCCGTATGTTCTGTACTCCGGTTGGACCTTATTTTAAAGGTGGCGCTAAGCCGATTAAACTGACCGTTAGCCCCTATGACCGAGCAGCCCCTAACGGTACCGGCCACATCAAGGCAGGTCTAAACTATGCCATGAGCTTATATGCCGGATATGAAGCTAAGCATGCTGGTTTTGCCGAAAACATGTTCCTCGACGCGGCCACCCGCACCAAGGTTGAAGAGACCGGTGGTGCAAACTTCTTGTTTGTCACCAAGGACGGCAAAGTTGTTACGCCGAAGTCTCCATCTATTTTGCCGTCTATCACCCGCCGTTCACTGATGATTGTGGCCAAGGAGTACCTTGGACTTGAGTGTGAGGAGCGCGAAGTCATGTTCGACGAAGTACGTGATTTTGCTGAGTGTGGTCTGTGCGGAACTGCTGCGGTTATCTCCCCTGTCGGCAGCATCAATAACTTTGGTGAGGAAATTTGCTTCCCCTCTGGCATGGAGGAAATGGGTCCGGTCACCAAGAAGCTGTATGAGACGCTTACCGGCATTCAAATGGGTATTATTGAAGCGCCAAAGGGTTGGATTCACAAGGTGCTATAAGTTTTTTGAAATAGTTTTCAACAGACACCCAATCATATTGTTTAAAACTTAGGCGGTCGCATATTTTGCGGCCGCCTAAGTTTTATTAAACCGAAAACCATTGCTTATTGATAAATGAGAAAAGTGCTGGTATAATAGTTATCAGAAAATAAGATTTGAGGTGAAAAGATGCGCAAATTTTCTTGCTAATTTAATAGGGCATTATAAAACTGAAGTTGCGGCTTTATGCTGCTTTGTTTTGTTATGCCAATGCAAGAAAGTTTAGCATCTTTAATGCCTGAAATAATATAATCCAAGCTGCAGTATGCGGTTTGGCTTTCCCGTGTTATTTTAAGCTGCAAGAATTAACTTTCTTGCAGCTTATATTTTTATACGGGAGGATTTGCACGATGTCTTTAATCAATGTTAAAAACCTAACCTTTGCATATGAAGGCAGTCACGATATAATTTTTGATAATGTTAGTTTTATGCTAGATACCGACTGGCGGTTGGGACTTACGGGCCGAAATGGTCGAGGAAAAACTACTCTCTTAAAGCTGTTAATGGGAGAATATTCATTTTCAGGCAGTATATCATCCGATGTCGACTTTGAATATTTTCCTTATGAGGTAGCTTTAAAACAGCGCTTAACGTTGGAGCTTGTCACCTCGATGTTGCCCGGTGTTGAGGAATGGGAGATCCTTCGGGAACTTAATCTGCTTAAAACTGCCGATGATTTACTTTATCGCCCGTTTGATACCCTTTCAAATGGAGAACAGACCAAGGTTTTGTTAGCAGCACTATTTCTAAAGCATAACCGTTTTTTGTTGATAGATGAACCGACAAATCATCTGGATATGGAATCTAGGGCGGTGGTTAGCAACTATTTGCGGCAAAAAAGCGGGTTCATTCTTATCTCACATGACCGGGCGCTATTAGACGGTTGTATCA
>JAEWNU010000161.1 GCA_023456995.1 Bacillota bacterium | reverse complement strand
GTCCAGCACCGCAAGCATCGGTTTACTTGGTTTGTTTCTACCCGGTGGAATATCGGTCGCGTTCAAAAAGGCTTGGCTTCTCTCGGTGCATTCGGTGGCGAAGTTTTTCGTCACGGCTTCGATATTTTCGCTTCTTTCTATGGCGGTTACATCGAAAACGACGATATCCTTATCGCGGTATACCTGATGTTTGGAAAGCTGCCGGAGTGAAACGGGCCCGTCGGCGGTTTCCAGCGTTGGGTTTACCCCGTGGATATCAGCGGTTCTGACGGCCTGAAGCCACATGAGCGATACAAGCTCCGCCGTATCATAATACGGCATGGGCGCTGAAACCACGGTATAGCTACCCACCAAATTTTTGGCGTAACGGCGCTTTTGGTCTCCCTCCTGTACAAAGAGGGAGAGGGGATATTGTGTATGCGCCGGGCAGGGGTTTTCAAACTGTGCGGTCTCCAATGAAGAAAGGCTGTAACCCGCCGATTCCAGCGAAGCGCCAGTCAGCTCGGCGGATGGCTTTAATGCAAGATAGCCTAGTGCGCCAACTGCCACCAAAAATATTGGTAGCCAATATCTCACCTTGATTGCCTGAAACCGCATGATGTCATCCCTCACAATGCTGTCAATTGGCGTCCTGCGTCAGTGTCCGCGCGCGGTCTGCGTCTTTCCGAATGGCGGCCTTTAGCGCTTCAAGCGACTCGAACTTTTGCTCGGGACGTAAAAAAGAGAGAAACCGTGTTTCCACCGGCTGGTTGTAGAGGTCGCCCGACCAGTCGAGAATATAACTTTCGGCACCGACGCTGTCGGAACCCACCGTCGGCTTAATGCCGACATTGGTGACCGCAGGATGTGCCTCGCCGTCAATTATCACCTGCGTGGCGTAAACGCCAAACCGAAGCTGTGCATACTCCTCGCCGATCAGCTGATTTGCAGTGGGGAAGCCCAGCTGGTGGCCCAGACGTCTGCCGTGCGACACCGGAAAATCGATGGCGTAGGGACGGCCTAAGAGGCGGTTTGCCGTTTCAATCTCGCCGGCAGCCAGCGCCTCGCGAATGCGGGTTGAACTGACCGGAAGGCCGTTATCCAGAACCGCGCCAATCTGCTCGACTGCCACGCCGTGCGGTTCAAGCAGGGCGGCCAGCTCCTTGGCCCCCGCGCAGGCGCCTTTGCCGAAGTGGTAATCATAGCCACAACAGACAACCTTGGCGTTAAAGCCGCGCATCAGCACATCAAGCGCAAACTGTTCGGGCGAAAGGCCCTTAAATTGTGTAAAATCAGGCGTTAAAAGCCAGTCAGCCCCCAACGCCTCAACCGATTTGGCTTTAAGTGAAGGGGTTTGCAGCAGCCGCGCGCCTTTTTTCTTTTCGGGGCTGGCGCTTTTAATCGAGAAGGAAAACACGCAGGTATCCAGCCCGTTGGGTTTATGCGCGAGTGCCGCCTCAATCACGGCACGATGTCCGCGATGCACCCCGTCAAAAAAGCCCACGGCAACCGCGGTGGGGCGCTGTGTTTCAATTTTGAGGTCCTGTGCAATATTCATCGTTATAGTACCCTTTATATTTTGTCTCACCAGGGGCCTTCTTAAACGTCAATTGAATAATTGAACTTTAAGCGTTAATTCGCGCCTTGCTTGTCGCGAATATACCATGATGTTGACTTAAGAATGACCCTAAAAGCGTTTTAAACGCATTCCGTCTGAATCGGGGTCGATGGTGCCAAGGCCGAGAAAAACTTCACTTTGCCAAACGGCATATTGCCCCGGCTCCGGGTTCCCAAGCTTTTTTAAACTGAGTGCCACACCGTTTGAAAGCATCTTGCCCTGCCATTCACCCACCTCAAAACGGGGCAGGGTGGCAAAGGCGGCAGAAACGGGCAGCAATCGGTCTAACAGCATTCCTTCGTCGGTTAAGCGCTGCGCCTTATCCATCGTGATACAATCATCTAGTGCAAACCCGCTTGATGCGGTGCGCTTTAACGCAGAAAGCGCCGCGCCACAGCCGAGTGTCTGTCCGATATCGTGAAACAGCGTGCGCACGTAGCTGCCCTTTGAGCAGGTGACCGAAAAATCTGCCCGGCGTTGGGTCGCATCAAACGAAACCAGCGTCAGATCGTGGATGGTGATTTGCCTGCCGGGGCGTTCGATCTCCTTACCCTGACGGGCGAGATCGTAAAGGCGTTTGCCGTTGACCGAAACCGCGGAATACATGGGGGGAATCTGAGTGATCTCCCCGCGAAAGGCGGGTAAAACCGCCTCTATCATCGTTTTATCAATGGCAAGGTCACTTTTAGAAAGCACCTCGCCGGTTATGTCCTGTGTGTCGGTGCTAATGCCGAACTGTACGGTGGAAAAATAAGTTTTTTCTTCGCAGGGCATTACGTCGCAAAGACGGGTAGCCGAACCGAAAAGGCAGGGCAGTACCCCCGTTGCCATCGGGTCAAGCGTTCCAGCGTGACCAATTTTACGCTGCCGGCTCATGCCGCGCAGCTTTGCGATGACATCAAACGAAGTAAAGCCCTGCGGCTTATCTAATAGCAATATGCCGTCAGCCATGTGTTACCTCCCGGAAAAAAGCTTTGCATTTTAAGGCATCAGTGCCTTTTCGCAGGCGGCAACCAACTTGGCCTCAGCGTTAGCGAGATTATCCCAAATGCGGCAGCCCGCGGCGCGGATATGTCCGCCGCCCTCAAACGCGCTGCATATTTCAGAAACATTTGCCTTGTCGCTTGAGCGCATTGAAACGCGCACCGAACCGTCGTCGCGTTCCTTTAAGGTGATGCCGATATCGACGCCGTTGATTGTCAGCGGCTTTGAGGCGATGCCCTCAAGCTCCGACTCGTCAGCGCCCGCCTTTAGGAGCATATCGAGCGTGATCACGATGACCGCAATCCGCCCGCCCGCATAATAACGCACAGCAGCAAGCGCGGCTGACTCCACCTGAACCTGCCCGCGCGACTTTGATTCAAACAGCGCGACGCGAATGCGGTTAAAATCGGCACCCTTGTCCATGAGGTCGGCTGCAATGCGCAGCGTTTTCGGCGTGGTGTTGGAATAGCGGAAGCCGCCGGTGTCGGACGACATGGCTACAAAAAGCGCGGTGGCGATATAGGGGTTTATTAAAACCCCCATCTCGTTTAGCACCTCATAGATCGCCTCGCCGGTAGCGCCATAATTAACTAAAAAAGTCTCTTTGGCATAGAGCGGATTAGTCGGATGATGGTCAATGCAAAGATCAACCGCAGGACGGCTCTCAGGCGGATCGCCGATCATCGAAGGAGCCGCAACATCAACCGCTACTGTGAACTTTGGTTCAAAGGCGGGCGTCTCGCGCGCCAAAAACATCAGGTTTGCCGGAAAGGGGCTGCGGCACTCCACAAAAGTGCGTTTGCCCAAGCTGGTCAGTGCATCATAAAGCGCCATAGCGCTGCCGAAGGTGTCGCCGTCGGGGTCGCGGTGGCAGAGTATGCGAATATCGTCCTGCTGCAAAAATAGCTCGGCGCAACGGCGGGCATCAACTTTCACGCTTTTTCTCCTCCAGCTTATTGAGGATTTTGGCGATGTCGGCTGAGTGCTCAATCGAACTGTCCGCCGTAAAGCGCAACTCCGGCGTATGCCGCAGCTGCAGGCGGTGCCCCAGCTCGCGGCGCAGAAAACCGGCAGCGCTTTTTAAAGCCTTAACGGCCTCAACTGCGGCTTCCTGTCCC
>JAEWNU010000160.1 GCA_023456995.1 Bacillota bacterium | reverse complement strand
TTGGCCAGAGTAGAGGGGGCATATCGAAGCCTTTCTGAGGCACGCAAATAATTCTGCGTTTCCGCTAGCATTACAAATGTCTTTAAGTGTTTGGTGTCCATTACAATTCCGCCTTTCCACCTGTCTGGGAATCTTTACTTAGTATAAGGAAATTCTTCCTTTAAGTAAAGCGGCGTTTGTGGACAATGTTACTCAAACACAAAAAGGGCGAAAGATCAGTCCGGCCGGACCTCCTTTCACCCTTTTATCGCAGGCCTGCTCAAATACGCGCGACTCGGTCTATCCGATTTAGCCCTTGGTAATGGTTTCTCCCGCAAGCTTGCCGAACACCACTGTATCCACAACTGCATTTCCGCCCAGTCGGTTTGCGCCGTGAATGCCACCGGTTAGCTCGCCGCAGGCGACGAGACCTTCAATGACTTTTCCGTCCTTATTCAGCACGTGGCCTTGGGTGTCGATAGTTACGCCACCCATGGTGTGATGAATGCAGGCCTGACGCGCGGTAGCCACCCACGGGCCCTTCTCAAGCTTGCACTCGTACAGCGTACGGCCAAATTCATCCTTACCAGACTCTACAGATGCGTTGAAGGTATCGATCGTCTTCTGCAGGGCAGCAGGATCGCAGCCGATTTGCGCGGCCAATTCCTCAAGTGTATCCCCTACCAGAATATAACCGTTATCCTTCAGGTAGTCGAAGGTGAACCCGTCGGCTGAACGCCAAGACGGATCAGCGATATCGACATAATCCTTACCGCTGCCGCTTTCCAGAATATAATACATTCTGTCGGTCTGCGCCAGAACGCCCTTGCAGATATCGTCGCGGCGGCCGTCTTCCTTAACAAAGCGTTCGCCCTCTTTATTGATAAAGATAACCTGAGAGGTTCCGCTTACGTCGCGAGGCGGATATTTGGTCAACAATCCGTCCTTGGTGTTGCCGAGATAAAGCAGCTGAATCTGCTCCATATCCGTCAACGAAGCGCCGACAGCGGTCGCCATCGTGATGCCGTCACCCTGTGAACAGCTGAAACGGTTGGTGGTGGGAACAGAGCTCAGATCTTCCCACTTGACAGAGGTGTTATACTGCTGAACCAGCTTGCTGTTGGCACTAAAGCCGCCGGTGGCCAGAATAACACCCTTGCTGGCGCTGAAAGTGGCCTGATTGCCGCTTTTGTCTTCCACCGTCACACCGATAATTTTGCCGCTGGCATCCTGCAGCAGCGCTTTACCAGTGGTTGAGGTGAGAATTTTGATTTTGTCATTGGCTGCGGCCTTTTGCACATAGGTGCTAATAAATCCGGTACCCATGGGCATGGTGCTGGTGTGGGTACGCTGCCACAAAGCGCCCGCGCCCTGACCAATTTCGCCGTGGAACGACATGTCAAGCCCTGTGATCCACTTGTACCCAGCCTCCGCGTTATAGGTCAGCGTCTTGACCAAATCCAGATTGCCGACCTTGTCACCGTTAATCCAGGTTTGAAGCGCAAACCACTCGGCACTATCAAAAAGATCAGTACGGCCATCGGCCTTATACTTATCCCACTGCGCCTGCACTTCCTTTTGCAGGGCCGCGTGCGCTTCGTTGACCGGTGTCTCAGCCAGCGCCTTTTCCAATGTGGACTTTACCGATTCGCTCATCGTCACACGGCTTTGGAGCGCCTCGTCAGGATTGTTGTAGATAGCGCCGCATACCAGCGTATCGCCGCCTACTGATCCGTTCTTTTCAATCACGATAACGCTAGCACCGTTTTCCGCTGCAGAAATTGCAGCTGCGAGGCCCGCGCCGCCGCCGCCGACAACAATTACGTCGGCCGACTCGTCGGCAATGGGCGCCTTTGCGGGCATTTTATCCTGCCACTCGTCAAGGTTGGCACCGGCCTGGGTCATGCAGTCCTTCAGAGCATTTTTGACTGCGGCACTGGTGATGGTCGCGCCAGCAACCATGTCGACGTTAAGTGTCTGATATTCCACAGCATTTTGCGGAATCAGCGTCACTGGAGAAAGTCCGCCGTCCGACAATGCCTTGCCGCTGGCGTCGCACAGGTCGCTGCCTATGCCAGGCGTCTCCTGCTGGGCGGTCACCTTGGCCGAGACGATAGACTTTTCATCCACAGTCACTTCTACCTTGACCTCGGCATTCATTCCAGGGGTGGTAGCGGTGTAGGTACCCGCTTTCAGGGCGGTCTTTTTCCCCGATGTAGCCTCGCTGCTGGCCGGAGCTGTGGATGCTGTGCCAGCGCAGGCGGTAAGACCTGTGCACATCAGTATCGCTGTTAACAAAGCGACAATTTTGTTTGCGTTCATCATGTTCCCTCTTTTCTTCGTTTGTCAGGCCACTGCTTTTTATATTATATCATTTGATAACAATTTAACAAAACGGAAAAAGCGGAGAGTATATCTCACGATTATCGAGACTATTATTGCAACCTGCTGCATAGTAAGGAAGCTATGCAGCAGGAAGAGCCCTTTATACCCCTAATTGAATCTGGAGCGCGTTTAATGGCGTCTCGACTAAACAAGACGCAAACTAACGTTTTGCAATATTTAAAAGTCTTAAGTTCGGCCTAGAAAGCACTTGCTTTTTTTATGCATCAAATAGAAGATGTTGCCGAACGTCATAGCCCAATGCTTCAAATCCTGACCACAGGAAGTCAATTCGAGTGGGGGTAATGCAGATAAGATACAAAGGATGTGTCAATCTTTTAAGATTTTCAACAGAGATTTTCTTATAAGACAACAAGCAAAGATATTCCTCTGACCACGGTTCCACCAGCGTAGCTTTTCCCGTCACTTGCATTCCGCCCAGTTTGTCAAAACCAGTGTAGGGGTTATAGATAGCAAGGCAGACATTTTTATTATCCTTCAAACCTTGAAACTTGAATCCTCCCTCTGAAAAAAGCCAAAACTTGCTCTTAAAGTAACTGTACTCGATCGGTGTGCAGCGAACAAATTCCCCAAAACCTGTGGCAAGTGCACATGTGTTATGTGATGCTATAAATTTTTCTATCTCTGTGAGTAATTCATCGCTATACATCGGCGAGGTTGACTTGTCTTTTTCCTCCCAGTAAGAAATAGCCTCCAGATAATCCATTCATATCCTCCTCCAGTAGCATGTAAAACAAATTATTTCTATTTTTAAATTTCAGACATAGATTTCACTTTTCAATTGAGTATAATATGAAAAAATATGTTGATTCTTTTGGAGATTAATCATGAAAATTTTAATACTAACCATTTCACTTGGTCAAGGACACAATAGCGTAGCGAACTGTATTGCAAAGCAGCTTACCCTAATGGGGCATGAAAATATTATTATAGATATGTATGAGTACATTTCCCCTCTTCTCAAAGAAATTATGACAAGAGGTTATCTTTTCACTATGGATTCCGCAGCAAAATTGCGTCCTCTTGCCAAAGAAGTTTATCATCTTAATGAAAATCGTCAAATTGATTCAGATGAGCTTTCAATATCAAGCGTAATAAAACATTTTCAGGCTTCAGAGCTAAGAAAATTTATTGATCATTACAGGCCGGATGTAATTATTTGTACCCAAGTATATACGGCACAGGTTGTCGCTTTGCTAAAAAGCAGCGGCTGCACAAATGCAATTTCAATTGGCATCGTAACAGATTTCACTATCCAAACTTATTGGCAGGATACTTTAGAATTAGATTATATCGTGACTGCTACATCACAGCTTGAATATCAGCTTAAACAGCGAGGAATCCCCCCACAAAAAATGCTTCCTTTCGGCATACCGATTGACAGTAAATTCAAAATCAGAACACCTACTGCTCAAGCACGGCGGAGCCTTGGTATTTCTGAAAGTCTCCCTACTATGCTTATTATGGGTGGAAGCATGGGATTCGGAAAAATTGATCAAGAAATTCAAGAGCTCGATACGCTGGATTTTGATTTCCAGTGCATAGTTGTATG
>JAEWNU010000159.1 GCA_023456995.1 Bacillota bacterium | reverse complement strand
GTAACAAATTGTCTGAAAAGTGCGCCAGTCATAAACTTATTTTCTCCCTTTCTTTTAAAAAAATGCGGGTATATTACCCGCATTTTTCTATTTGCTAATACTAACAATTTTCATTTGATAGGTTTTCTTGCTGGGCGTGTCGATATCAACAACATCTTCTACCCGCTTGCCAATAATAGCGCGCCCAACGGGAGAATCGACGGTAATAACATCTTCACCGCTACCAACAGCACTGCTGCCAATGCGATACTCGGTCTCGTCGCCAAATTCCATATCCAGCAAAACGACCTTGGTACCAATGGTAACAAAATCAGTATTGACCGTTTCTACAATCGTAACGTTTTTGAGCTGCTCCTCCAACCGGCTGATACGCGCTTCTAAACGGGCTTGGTCGTTCTTTGCCTCATCATATTCGCTGTTTTCAGAAAGATCGCCAAAGCCACGGGCAATTCGGATTTTTTCCGAAATCTCGTTGCGCTCAACCGTTTTTAAAATTTCAAGCTCTTCACGCAGCGACTGGTATTCCTCCCTAGTCATCTCGCTGACCGGGGTCTTTTCCTTTGCCATGATGTTATCCTCCTTTTAAAGGATTGCAATAGATGTATTATATTAAAAAGCATCCTATTGTGTCAAGCTCTATTTTGCCTGAAAAAAATTAAGAAATGAAGCGTTTATTTGCTCAATCTATATGCGCCGGATACCTCACTGATTACGGTTTGTTGTAGGCTAAGAGCGACTGTGCCGCAAACACAGCCGCTCTTTATACCATTTATATGTGACCTTCTAGCGATAAATGAGCAGATCACCTCTGCACCTAATGCCGCATACCATCTTAATTAGATTCCTCATCCTCAGATGTACGATCATCTTTGCTGCTCGCGCCGGATGATTTGCTACCCTCATCTTCACCTTCATCGTCGTCTTCACCGGTGTAGATGATGTATTCCTTTTCACTTTCGTTGCTGACGCTCTCAGAGCTACTGGTAGCTGCATCTGTTCCGGGGGCTGTTTGGTCTTTTATGATGGCCATTACCACTTCAAGCGCTTTTTTCAGCTGAGAATCGCTGGTTTCATCGAGATTTCCGAGTTCTTTTTCTAAGTCAGGTGATAGTTTGACTTCATAATCCGGCTTAACACCAATACCTTCAAAATTAGGTGATTTCGGCGGATTGTAGCGTGCCACGGTAAAGTCGAGTGCCGAACCATCTGAAAGCTTGTGTATCTCCTGCATAGAACCCTTGCCATAAGTTGTTACGCCAATCGCCTTGGCCTTGTTATAATCCTTTAGCGCCTGCGCAAACAGCTCAGCAGCCGAAGCCGATTTAGAATTGATCAGCACCGCCATCGGCAGCTTAATCTCTTCTTCGTCACTGGTAATTAATACTTGTGGTGTGGTGCTGTTGCGATAAGTCGCCGAAATGATGGGTCCCTCGGGTAACAGCTTATCAAGTATTTTACCCACTGATTCAATTGTACCGCCTGGGTTGCCGCGCACATCAAAAACCAGTGCCTGGGCGCCGTTATCCATGAGCTGGCTCATAACCTTGAAGAATTGATCAGGCGTATTATCATTAAACTGCGAAATTTTGATATATCCAATGTTGCCGATTATGCGGCCCTCTGCAGTTGGAACCTCAACCTTGCGTCGAGTAATAGTATAGCTATTCTCAATGCTGCCGCGGCGTACCAAAACGGTAACTGTCGTTCCCGGCTCACCTTTTAGTGCATCTACGGCTGCTTCATAGGTTTCCGCAGTGACAGCCAGCTCATCCACCTTAATGATTAAATCGCCTCTAGAAAGTTCTGACAATGCTGCTGGCGAATCGGCATAGACCTTGTCAATCATAATATAACCACCAGGATCCGGAGAACAGACGATACCGATATCCACCATTCTGCCGTTATAATTGCTCTGTGTTTCAGCGTACTGCTCGGCGGTCAGGTAGATGCCATATTTATCCTCTATACCCGCAATATAGCCACGAACCAGATTCTCTCCCAGTGTATCTTCGTCGATGGCGTTAAAATATTTCTGTCGCACCAGACGGTCGACCTCCGCCAGTTTGGCATACATAGTCTCTCGTTCTTTTATATTAAAAACACGACTATCGAAGGTTTTCTGGGCATAGATCATCGTCATAATAAATGTGACGGTGGAAAACATAATGGCCAGCGTCACAGCGCCGCCCAGTGTTATTTTTCTGTTCATTGGGCTCTCCTTCTCAGGTGATTTTATACTATTGACACATTGATAAGCCAATAGTATTAAAAGGTAGGGCTACTTTAGATAAGGCCAGGGGTTCGTGTACTTACCGTTAACACGCACTTCAAAATGCAAATGCGGTCCGGTTGACCAGCCGGTCGAGCCAACATAAGCCACGGTTTGCCCGCGGGTAACTTTATCGCCGACCTTCACCTTTAAGCCGCTTGTGTGGCCGTAAAGCGTCGAGATACCGCCACCGTGGTCAATGATCAGATAGATGCCATAACCGCGGCCTGCAATATAGGTGGTTTGCGTAAAAACGACCTTGCCATCGGCAGCTGCTAATATCGGCTTGCCATAGATGCCTTGACCCGCCGAATTAGTGCGTGCAATATCGATGCCTGTGTGGAAGTCGGTACCGCCGAAACGCCAGCCATAGTTTGATGTGACGGTTTTATAACCCGAGACGGGCCACAGCATAATGCCGCCGTCATAGGTTCCGGTGGAGTCAATCTTGGCGTAAATGGCGTCCACTTCGGCCTGAACTTCCTTCATCTGCTGCGTCAGTTTGGCCTGGTTCGTTTTATAGTCTTTTTCAAGCGCTTCAATATCCTGTATCTGGTCCTGTGTCTGCAATAGCTGCTGTGCAAGCTGAGTCTGCTTTTCTGCCTGCTGACCCTTTGAAGCTTCGAGCTCCGCCTTATCAGCTTCGATAGCATCCTTGACTTCCTTGATCTGCGCCAGCTTTTCCCGCATATCCTCAATCAATTCGCGGTCATGCTGTGCAACTCGAGCCGTTACCTGTGTACGAGACAAAAATTCAGTAAAGTCCTCCGCGCCCAGCACTAACCCCAGCACGCTGGCATTGCCGGTCTTGTACATTACCCGCAGCCGCTTTTTAAGCAGCTCAAAGTTTTCTTCTATGCGCTGCTGCTGCTCATGCAACTCCTCTTCCTTTTTGCTGATACCCTGTTCAAGCAGCGTAATTTTTTCGCTTAACACCGTAATCTGCTGACGAACACCATAAATTTGGTTATCGAGCTGTTTTTTTTGCGCAAGGTGTTTGTCTTTTTCTGTCTTAGCCTTATTTATTTGGGACTGAATAGCCTTTTGTTGCTTTTCAAGTTCTTCATATTTCGAAGAAAGAGAATTCAGCTGATTTTTATAGTCGTCCGCATCCGCACCAAATATATACGGTGATGTTGACACAAGCATAAGTAGAACAATAAGACACGCGGCCGCCCGCCTTATAACTTTCACAATACCACCTCTCCACAAACAAAACATGACAGGAATGTAAAAAAACTGTAATTGAGTATGCATAATACTTTAGGTATTAAAAACAATAAATTTACACTTTTATAAATTTACCTACAAAGAATACACTTCCCAGTGCACCAATCCCCACACCTGCCGCCAAGAAATAAAGGTAGAGCTTAAGCGCAACCGTCTTAAAATCTACCAACTGACCCACAATAAGTGAAGCCCAGTAGAACGTGCTTTGACTCACCCAATGCCCAAAGGCCACATAACCGCCCCACAGCATAAAAAACGCAATCGTTGCGGAAATTAAGCCCAAGAGCATGCCCTCGGATAAAAATGGCAACCTGATAAAAGCGTCGGTTGCTCCAACGTACTTCATAATACTAATTTCTTTTCTGCGATTAAAAACCGTGAGCTTAATCGTGTTGGAAACAATGCTCAATGACACAGCCACCAACAGAACAATAACCGCAAGCCCGCCTATCGAGACCGCCTGCTTAAGACCCGTTACGGCCTGTGCTACCTCGTTTGAAGCGCTGATGGTGTCGACACCATCTATGTAACCAACCAGTTCAATCGTCTCTTGCATCTTGGAGAGATCTTTGACGACAATGCGATAAGCATTTTGCAACGGATTATCTTCAATAAGCCATTCAAGAAGCGTACCGTCGTCGCCAAGCTCTTGCATCCATGATTTCAATCCGTCCTCGCGGCTGATGAAGGTAACCGACGCCACATTGCTGATGCTGCGAATCTCGGTATCAATATCTGTCAGCTCATCACCGATGATATCATCCGATAAAAAGACCATGATTTCGTTTTGTGACTCAAAATAGCCAACCATATTATTAATATTTATTGTGAATAGCATCGAAATTCCTACCAAAAGCAAACAGGCCATCAGCACGCCGATGGCCGCAATCGAAATTGCCCTGTTTTGATAGATATTTCGAAAGCCCTCTTTGATTAGGTAACGAAAACTACTGCCGCGCACGTTTGCCTCCCAGATGACCGTCGGCAACAAGGTGCCCACCATTAATGACTATGGTGCGATGACGGAATTTGTTTACTAAATTGTGCTCATGTGTCACCATCATCACTGTCGTGCCGCATTTATTAATTTCACTCAACAGCTCTACAATCTCAAAAGACATGGCGGGGTCGATGTTTCCGGTCGGTTCGTCTGCTATAATCAGCGACGGATTGTTAACAAGGGCGCGCGCCAAGGCGACGCGCTGCTGCTCGCCACCCGAAAGTTGTTCAGGAAAGCGTTTAACTTTGGGCAGCAGCCCGACCAGATCAAGAACATAAGGCACCCGGCGCTTAATCTCGCGGGTGGCCACGTTTGTGACGCGCATGGCGAAGGCCACATTGTCATAAACGCTCATTTGTGGGATAAGCCGGAAATCCTGAAACACCACCCCAATACCTCTGCGGTAATAGGGTAGTTCGCTGCGGCGCAGCTTGCCCACATCACACCCGTCCACATAAACCTTACCGGAGGAAGCAGCCTCCTCTCGGGTAATCAGCTTTAGCATCGTGCTTTTACCCGAGCCGGAGGACCCCACCACAAACAAAAATTCGCCTTTTTCAACTGAAA
>JAEWNU010000158.1 GCA_023456995.1 Bacillota bacterium | reverse complement strand
ATGCACATGGGCAATGCCCGCGGCGCCGCAATCGGCGACGGGTTGGCGGCGGCAATGGATGCAGCAGGGTATCATGTCTCACGTGAGTTTCTAATCAATGACGCGGGCAACCAGATTGAAAAGTTTGCTAAATCGCTCGAGGCACGTTATCTCCAGCATTTTCAGGGAGAAGAAAATGTACCATTCCCTGAGGATGGCTACCATGGCGCCGATATTAAAATGCGTGCCGAACAGTATATTGAAGTAAACGGTGATAAGCTGTTAAACCTCGACTCTGCCGCGCGTAAGCAGTCGCTGGTTGAGTTCGCGTTGCCTAAGAACATCGAAAAAATGAAAACCGACCTCGCGCGTTACCGCATTAGCTTTGACCGCTGGTTTTCTGAGACATCGCTGCACGAATCGGGCGCAGTAATAAAAGCGGTTGAAACACTGACGGCACGTGGTTTTACCTATGAAAAGGACGGAGCAATCTGGTATAAAAACGCCGAGGTGCAAACCAAGGCGCTCTTGGCACAGGGCAAGAGCCAAAAGCAGATTGACCAGCTCGAGCTTAAAGATGATGTGCTGGTACGAGCCAACGGTTTCCCAACCTATTTTGCTGCCGATATCGCCTACCACGCCAACAAATTTGTAGACCGCAGCTATGAAAAGTGCATCAACGTCTGGGGCGCTGATCACCATGGCCATGTGGCGCGCTTAAAGTGTGCGCTCGACGCATTGGGCGTCGGCGGAGACAAGCTGGATATTGTGCTTATGCAGCTTGTGCGCCTGACCAGCGGCGGCGAACTCGTGCGAATGAGCAAGCGTACTGGCAACGCCATCACCTTATCTGATCTTTTGGATGATGTACCCATCGACGCGGCACGCTTTTTCTTCAACATGCGCGAGCCCGGTTCTCAGCTTGACTTTGACTTGGATCTGGCAGTGGAGCAGTCAAACCAGAACCCGGTTTATTACGTTCAGTACGCCCATGCGCGCATCTGTTCGATTGTTAAGAATCTGGCCGCCGAAGGCGTCGAGCCCCGGTCTTGCTGCGAAAATGAGCTACTGTTGCTTAATCAACCGGAAGAACGCGAGCTGATTCGAGAATTGGCGGCTTTCCCTGAAGAGATTATCGCCGCGGCTAAAAACTATGACCCTGCGCGGCTGACCCACTTTGCCATTGAGACGGCTACCCGTTTTCATAAATTCTATAATGCCTGCCGCTGCAAAGTTAATGACGAATGCCTGATGCAGGCACGTTTAAACCTTTGTCTTGCAACGGGGCAGACCATTAAAAACGTACTAACCATGCTGAAAATTGATATTCCCGAAACAATGTAAGTGTTTAAAAGCGGGGTGTGGCAATTGCTGCACTCCGCTTTTAGTTTGTGATGAGCTTCTGATATTACAAAATAAACGCTCAATGAGCGCTATTGTTCTTTGAATGCCATCGAAGGAAGCAGGCTCGGTTTGAGTTTTGTTTTGCTTCCGAACCCGTGCAAAGGGTTTTGCACGGGCTTACAATTGACAAAATGGCGGATTTGCGCTAGTATACTGCACAGGCGTATTTCGGGAATGGTGGCAGCTTTCCGTACGCCGTGTCGTCGTGCAATTTTTTGTATGGCGCGCGGATAAGCGTATGGTCTCGCCATAAATTTCACCGCTGTCCGCGTCATGTTTTGGAGGCACCCATGAAAAAAATCTCCTCTCGCAATCTCGTTCGTTGTGCAATGATTGCAGCGCTATATGCTGTTATCTCCATTGCCTTTCTTCCGCTGGCCTTTGGCGCAGTGCAAGCGCGCATCTCCGAAGCGCTTACCCTCTTGCCGGTGCTCACTACACTTGGTATTCCCGGTGTAACGCTCGGCTGCCTGATCACCAACATTTATGGTATCGCGGCGGGCGCAAACATTCTCGGCGCTGCCGATATTTTGTTTGGCACCGCAGCCACGTTAATTGCTGCACTGATGACCCGAGGATTACGCAAGTACCGCATCAAGGGTCTACCGGTGCTGGCTTCGTTGCCGCCTGTGATTGTCAACGCTGTTGTTGTTGGTGCAGAGCTGACCTTTGCTGAGACAAACACGCTTCTTTCTCCATTGCTGTGGGTCAATATGTTTCAAGTGGGCTTGGGGCAGCTTGTAGCTTGTACTATTTTAGGTCTGTCGCTTGTCTGGGCGCTGGAACGCGCAGGACTTGATAAAAAGCTGTTTGAAAAAGAATAATACGCGTCTACTTAAAACGCCGGTGCAACTCGTTGCATCGGCGTTAATAATTTATGTTTTACTGCCGCTGTTGCGATAATAAATGGCGGCGTATTTTTTCGGCAAAGTGAGCCAGTCTCTCCTCAATACCCGGCAGCTTTAAAGCCGAGCCTGGGTCGTTTGCGGTTTCCATCAGGCAAAAATCCGGCGGTAGCCAGAAGCCTTTATTCATGCCTAGCGCCGAAACGAGCTGCGCCGCGACGATATCTCCGCCGGAATAACCCGACACCACAATGCCAAACAAAGCCTTGCGATCAAAGGAGGTTGTACGGTATAACGC
>JAEWNU010000157.1 GCA_023456995.1 Bacillota bacterium | reverse complement strand
AGTAGTCGGTATGCGTCAGGGAAAGAAAGCGTGAGTTTTTTCATCAGGAAGGACACCGTATCATCGACTGCAACCTTGGTTGCCGCTTCAAGTGTTTTATCGGAAGCGATAAAATAGAGGCTGTCGCTGGTCTCAATGACAGGGCGTTGCACCGGACGATCTTTGTAGACAGTTGTTTTGATGCAGATGCGACCTGCCGTTTCAATCCCAGTGCCGGAGAGTTCGCCGTCTCCCATGCAGGCGTGCAAATCTCCGACTGCCAGTCCGGCGCCCTCAACGGAAACCGGTAAGTAAACTTTTGATCCGACCTTGACCATCTTGGTATCCATATTGGAGCCGTGGTCTCCAGGAATGGCACAGTGGATATCCAAACCGGGTTTGGGTGCTACGCCGCATACGCCGATCATCGGGGTCAGCGGAAGGCGGATTTCATCGGAAAAATGTGCAAAGCCATCCTTGATCGGAATGATCTTAGTATCCGGCTCGGTGATCTTGTCACCCAGAACGCCAAGGCCTCTGGAGGTCACCATAACACCCTGCGCAGCGAATTGGATGGCGAGCACCTCGATACAGAGTGTATCGCCAGGCATTGCGCCCTTAACGTCGATTGGGCCGACTGAGCAATCCATAATGGAAATGTCGATATCAGGTCGCTTAATCGAGGAATTTTTGATCTGGCCACTGTAGCAGTCATCGGTCTCCACCCAGAAAGTTTCGCCGTTTTCCACTTCATAAAAGGCCTTGTTATTCGGATTAAAGCTGAATATAACCTTGTCTTTTGGAATAACGCGCATGTAAAATGCTCCTTTCAACTATGCCTATTACCATGCAGACGGCAAAATGCCGATCAGGTCGAAGATGGCATAAAATGCAGCTGAGCAGAAGAGAACGATTATAACAATCTGCACCCAGCGCTGTGCGTACCAGCCGCACTTCCAGTCAGGCTCCACATCGCCGTTTTTACGGGCATTGTTAATCATTAACGCAGGCAGGATCGACATGATGACGCCTCCAAAGGTTCCGGCGAGGTAGATTGCATCTACAAAGCCGATCAGACCGCTGTAAGCGAGGATGAAAGGTGGCAAGCCCACGGAGAGGATCGCGATTAGACGGGTCTTGGTGTCATGTTCGTTTTTAAACTTGAACATGTCAACAATGTTGGTCAACATAGAACCACCGACCGCCCAGTAGGAGCTCATCATTGCGCAGAGCGCGAAAAGGTTTGCGGCATAAAGTGCCCAGCTGCCAAGCGCCTGGCCCCATGCAAGAGTCGCAACTTCAGTGACGTTCTCAGCGCCGGTCAGCGAAATGACCGCCAAAGGCACCAGAGCGAGCAGAATGCCGGTGATGGTCATGCCGATAATAACCGCCTTAGGTAGAGAAAGCGGCTCATGGCGCAGGCCGCGTGCCAGTTCGGGAACCGCATACTGTGCGATATAGCAGAAGATCGCGATATTGAAAACTGGAACGGCGTAAGTCCAGTTCGTGTAGATTGCACGGCTAATATCTGCCTTTCCTGACAAGAATGAGAAGCCGATGATGACCGCGAGCAAAACGATCATGCCAGAGCTGATAAACTTCTCGGCGACGCCGGTCGCCTTCAGCCCAAACCAGACAACCAGAACAGCCGGAATGGTAAAGAGAAGACTGCCCAGCGGGCGGGAGACGCCGAGTAACTGCGACAAGATATTGCCGCTGCCATTGGTGTAGGCAATCATGCAGCCGATAGAGTTGGCGCATACCGAAATGAATACGAGTACCGCACCAAGCTTGCCGACGTATCTTTCAGCTAGTCCCGGCAGCTGCAGCGGCTTTTTAGTGCGCAGCGTCGTCTCGGCGACATAAAGCATGGAGATTGTGGTGCAGATACCGGCTGTAATCAGCCAGAGCAGCAGGATGGGCCATCCGGCCTTGCGTGCAGAAAAAGCGAGACCCAAAATGCCCGAACCGATGTTTGCGCCGACGACGATCAGTGCGGCTTCCCAGAAAGTCAGCTTTTTGATCGCAAGTGCGCCTTCTTCAGATGCGCTGGGGGACGCAATTTGGTTGGTACTCATAAAAATGCTCCTTTTCTTGATAAAATAGTGATGAAACGAACCACTGCTAAAACTATATTCCGTACTACCAAGTTTTACAAGGTGCATTTTTCATGAAATATTAACTTTATATTTATACATATAAACAATATCTTTATTTCTATAGTCATATCTCACATTATATCTAATATAGTTTTATTAAATAAAACCAATTCCCCCTGTATGTAAGACTGTGCATAAAGGCCTACCATTGCTACTATTTGCATAAAACGCACCATACGTCTTTTTGATTTGATAAGTTACAATAAATTGCGCAAATTGAAAAAAGCATAAAAAGAGACAAGGTTTGCAGTCTTTGTTAGAATGAAGTTACCACACACCATTCGAAAGGAAACAGCAAACCATGCCCGAGAAAATTGTAAAGTTAAACGAAAAAGTAATCAAGGAGCCAAATCAAAGAATTAGTTCGCGGCCGCGTGGGACGTGACGAATGCTCTCTATCCCCTACATGCAAATAATACATCACCTGTACTGCTATAAATAATAAAACTCAAAGTACTTTTCTTAAAATCCAATCAACGCATGCCCAGGGTTTCACGCTATGGTTGGAAAATTTGCTACTCATAATTTTCATAGTGTATTAAGCCAAGCAATTATTTAAATATTTTGCCAGTGATTGAATTTGATGTATAGCATCCACATCGTCTCTACTCGGTATTGTGTCTGTTTTAAGAGAATAAATTGTTTTACAGTTCTCGGCATTCATAGACTTAAATAATATTTGTGCTGTTTCCTCTGCTTTCTTGGGACCCCCATTGCCACCACCACACAATATTAGTGCACCAACTTTAGGCTTCTCCAATTGTTGTATATTTAAGAAGCGCTTAGATGCGTAAAAAGTTTGCAAACGACTTAACATGTTTAGCAAAGAGCCTGTTAATTCAGAAAAATACAAAGGCGAAGCAATAATAATGCAATCTGCTTCTTTTATATCGTTATATATTTGTTGCA
>JAEWNU010000156.1 GCA_023456995.1 Bacillota bacterium | reverse complement strand
CAACTGAGCCGCACCACGCAGCCCTGTCATATACCATGCCACATGCTTTCTGGCTTCTCTAAAACCCACGCTCTCGCCCTTGTCTTTTATTAGAAGTGTAATTTCATGCTGCATGATCTCAAGGCGTGTTTCAAGCGCAGGCCCCTCTGGAACTGCTTCGCCGCGCATGAGCGCGTTTATTTGATCAAAAAGCCAGGGGTTGCCAAGCGCACCTCGGCCGATCATCACTAGATCACAGCCAGTATATTCAAACATTTGCTTTGCATCTTGTGGCGAGAAAATATCACCGTTTCCGATTACAGGCACTGAAACTGCTGCCTTAACTGCCGCAATGCAGTTCAAATCGACCGGTGGGGAATACATCTGCGCACGGGTTCTGCCATGCACCGTAATCGCCGCCACGCCTGCCTGCTCAAGTCTTTTAGCCGCCTCAACCGCCACATCATCGCCCGCGTCATATCCTCGGCGAATCTTGGCCGTTACTGGTATTCCTCCAGCACCCAAAACAGCTGCGCGTGCAATTTCTTCAGCCAGTGGCAGGTTCTTCAGCAACGCGCTACCTGCTCCGCCGCCAGTGATTTTGGGTGCAGGGCAGCCCATGTTTAAATCAATCAAATCAGGCCGCCGCTCGGCTGCTACTTGAGCCGCCTCACGTATGCAGTCGGGATCGGCCCCAAAAAGCTGCACCGCAAAAGGGTGTGCATCATCTACCTCAAGTAACTCAGCACTCTTTTTGCTGCCCATACTAATGCCTTTGGCACTGGTCATTTCGCCCACTGTGTAACACGCGCCATGCGCCCTGCTTATGGTGCGCACCGCGCGGTCAGCCACGCCTGCCATTGGCGCCAACGCAGCAAACCCCTTTATTTCAATTGTTGAGATTTTCATTTAAGATTTCCCCTCTGTTAAGTCTTTCTATTTTAGCAAAAGACGTGCGTCCCTTCAACCAATTTTCCTTTATTAATGCAGAAATTTTTGGTGCATCGACAGTTTTTTGTGGTATAATAACTGCAAAGCAGCTATTATACCAATAATACCCAAGGTCATTCCGCTAAAACGCGGTAACTGCCTTTTTTCTGGACAACCCGACCTAATTATTCCATAGCACAACCTTGAAGGGAGACAAAAATGAAACTCCTCGCAGTCGATTCCAACAGTATCCTTAATCGTGCTTATTATGGTGTGCGTCCGCTCACCACGCGCGAGGGACTGTTTACCAACGGCATCTACGGCTTTTTAAATATTTTGTTCAAAATATGTGAAGAAGTTAACCCGGACATCGTTGTCTGTGCGTTTGATCTCAAAGCGCCTACCTTCCGTCACAAACTATATGATGGCTACAAGGCCCAGCGCAAGGGTATGCCCGAAGAACTAGCCCAACAGCTCGAACCCCTTAAAGAGCTGCTTAGTTATCTGGGGTATCCGATTCTTTCAATTGAAGGATATGAGGCCGACGACATCCTTGGTACACTTGCAGCCACCTGCCGCAGCTGTGGATGCGAATGTATTATCGCCACGGGTGACCGTGACAGCTTTCAGCTCATCGGCGGTGGCGTAACGGTTCGGCTGGCCTTCACGCGTGGCGGTCAATCCGGATCCGAAGTCATCGATGAGGCTGCCGTTTTAGAAAAGTATGGCGTTTCACCTAAGCAGATGATCGACGTAAAGGCGCTGATGGGTGATCCTTCAGACAACATCCCCGGTGTGGCGGGAATAGGAGAGAAGACCGCCCTTTCGCTGATTGCTTCCTTTAAAACGCTCGATGGCGTATATGAGAACCTAGACGATTCCACAATTAAAAAGGGCGTGCGGCAAAAACTTATCGACGGCCGGGATAGCGCCTATCAGAGCCGTATTTTGGCCGAGATAAACTGCGCTGTACCGCTTGACAGAACGCTAGATGATCTTATCCCCGCTCAGCAGCAAACCGATAAACTTTACAATTTGCTCGACCGACTTGAGTTGCGTTCAATTATTACGCGTCTAAAATTGTCACCACCCGCTGTCGATTATGATTCACCTACCGCTGCCCTGCAGCCTGAAACTACCGCTATCCCTGTCTCGATCAACGATGTGAGCAAGACTCGTGTGCTTTTTTCAGAAGACACCCTTACCGTGTGCCTTCATTTTTCTGACAATCGGCCTACAGCCGTGGCTATTTTAGGCAGCAGTCTTGCGCTGTTGAATGACGATTGTCCTGAACTAGAGGTGCTGCTAGCGGATCTATCTAAATGTACTGCCCAGCTGGTGCTGCCTAACAGCAAGGACTGGTACCGCTACCTTTATTTAAAGGGTTTGGAGGGCAGTGACGTTAAGTTTGACCCTATTCTAGCTGGCTACCTGCTTTCGCCATTAGCCAGCAGTTACACAATTGCCACACTTTGCAGCGGGCGAACCCTCGTTCGCCAAAGTTTCGACTTGCCAGGCGACCTGTCTGAGGATCTGTCCGTTTTTTTCGAAGACATGCAGGTACTGCCCGCTCTATGCGTGCAGCTGCGTGAGGAGATCCGTGAAAAAGAGATGGAGATGCTGCTTGTCGAAATTGAACAACCGCTTGCTCGCGTGCTGGCCTCTATGGAGACACTCGGCTTTGCGCTGGATGCCGAGGGCCTGAAATCCTTTGGCCGCGACTTAGACACCGATCTGGCGGAGCTGACTCAGCGCATCTATTACCTTGCGGGCGGGGAATTTAACATCAACTCGCCAAAGCAATTAGGTGAGGTGTTGTTTGATCGTCTAGGCTTGACCGCAAAACGCAAAACTAAGAGTGGTTATTCCACCGACGCTGACACGCTTGATTCTTTAAGAACCAAACACCCTATCGTAGAAGATGTTTTATCCTACCGAAAGCTGGCCAAACTCAAGTCCACTTATGTGGAGGGGTTGCTCGCACAACTTGACGATGATGGTCGGGTGCGTTCCATCTTCAGGCAAACTGAAACCCGCACGGGGCGAATCAGCTCCACCGAGCCGAATTTACAGAACATTCCGGTGCGCACCGAACGCGGCAGTCGTCTGCGCCGTTTTTTTGTCGCGAACAAGGGCTGCTTGCTGGTTGATGCAGACTACTCCCAAATTGAGTTGCGCGTGTTGGCGCATATCGCAAATGACGACAACATGATCGACGCCTTTAAGCACGGGGAGGACATTCACACCAAAACCGCCGCTCAGGTGTTTGATATGCCAGAGGCGTTTGTCACCCCGCAGATGCGTTCTAGCGCAAAAGCCGTCAATTTTGGCATCGTTTACGGAATCGGGGCTTTTTCGCTCTCTCAGGATATTGGTGTCTCTGTAGCGGAAGCCGACCGCTATATTAAGAGCTACCTTGCCACCTACCAGGGCGTGCGCAACTATATGCAGGAATCAATTGATTTTGGCAAAGTAAACGGCTATGTGAAAACGCTGTTTGGCCGTCGCCGCCCGTTGCCAGAGCTCGCGGCCACCAATCGCATTACAAAAGCGTTTGGCGAACGCGTGGCAATGAACACCCCCATTCAGGGCACTGCTGCAGACATCATAAAGTTGGCGATGGTCAAGGTGTTTAAGCGGCTCAAGAAAGAAAATTTGCGCGCCCGTCTGATCTTACAGGTACACGATGAGCTGATTGTCGAGGCCCCTGTTGACGAGGCCGAGCGCGCCGCAGCCATTCTGACAGAAGAGATGCAAAACGCCGTGTCGCTTAGAGTGGCTATGGTGGCCAAGTCAAGCATCGGCGAAAACTGGTTGGAGGCTAAATAAGTCATGAAATTTATGGTGAGGCCGGTAACATCAGAGCATATTCAAGGAATTGCCGAGGTCGAAAAGGCATGTTTTGCTCAACCGTGGAGTGCGCAGAGCCTAGCCGACGAACTAGCCAAGGAGAACGCCGTTATGTTTGCTGCGCTCAAAAGTGACGGCATGGTCATCGGTTGGGCCGGTTTAGAGCACATTTTCGGCGAGGGCAGCGTTACCAACGTAGCGGTACTGCCACAGGAGCGCCGTCATGGTGCAGGGGAGGCGCTTACCCGCGCCTTGCTAACTGAATCAATTAAGTTGTCTCTAGATTGGCTAATGCTCGAGGTGCGTATTTCCAATGTTACCGCCATCTCACTTTATCAGAAGCTGGGGTTTAAGCCCGTGGGCATTCGCCCCAATTTTTACGATTTCCCCCGCGAAGACGCTATGCTGATGCGTCACACGCTGGACCATTAATTTTCTAAAACCACATTTGCAATTGATTTATATAAGGTCCCCGAACTGATGGGGCAAGTTTTTTATGCTATATCATTTTAGTCGTCATAGGGCTTTACCACATGGCGCTTTGGTTACGTGCTAACCACACCTTGCTTATTCTTTCAAGGAGTTTCTAACAACATGAAAATTCTCGCTATCGAGTCCTCCTGCGATGAGACGGCCGCTGCTGTCGTCGAAGACGGTCGCAACGTCCTATCGTCAGTTATTTACACACAAATTGCTGAGCACCGTCTTTACGGTGGTGTTGTTCCCGAAATCGCCTCCCGCCGGCACATAGAGAAAATTGATGCTGTCGTCCTTGAGGCGCTTTTGCAAGCAGGGCTATCGGTGCATGACGTGGACGCTATCGCCGTCACTGCCGGACCAGGGTTGATCGGCGCCTTACTGGTTGGCGTTAATTTCGCCAAGGGTTTGGCTTTTTCCGCAAACAAGCCCTTGATTCCGGTTCATCATATCCGCGGGCACATCGCCGCCAATTATATCGTGTCGCCTCAGTTAAAGCCGCCTTTTCTCTGTCTTGTGGCATCGGGTGGACATAGCCTGATTATAGATGTGCAGGACTATACCATTCTAAAAGTATTGGGTCGCTCACGCGACGATGCTGCCGGCGAAGCTTTCGACAAAGCCGCGCGTTCCATGGGGCTGGGGTATCCCGGTGGCGTCGCGCTGGACGCGCAGGCCCGACTGGGGGATGAGAACAAGTATCGCTTTCCTAAACCGCATGTAGAAGGCGCTCCACTGGACATGAGCTTTTCTGGGGTCAAAACAGCAGTAGTAAATCTTTTGCACAACGCACAACAAAAAGGCGAAACTCTTGATGTGCCTTCGCTGTGTGCCAGCTTCGAGAAAACTGTGTGTGATGCACTTTGCAGTCGTCTATTTCTTGCAGCCGAGCAGACAGGTTACAAAAACATAACAGTAGCGGGCGGCGTTTCCGCTAATACACGGTTACGCGCCCAACTTATCAACATCGCCGCCGAGCGCGGGCTCAATCTTTATATGCCGCCTCTGTCTCTAACCGGCGATAACGCCGCCATGATTGGCGCACAGGCCTATTTTGAATATCTTTCGGGTCATGTTGCTGGTGCTGCGCTTAATGCGGTTGCAACCCTACCCGTCGAAAATGGTGGGCCTGAGTATTTTATGGTCTAACCTTTTGTAATAAAATCATAGAATTTTAGATTTTATTTATTGAAATTCACATGAAAATGGATTGTAATTATTGCCGATAAGTGTATAATGGTATCGTTGCCTTTTTAGGCTCATCATTTTTTAGGGAGGATATGTTATGACAACCAATAAAACGGTGCTTGCATGGGTTGATGAAGCAATTGCCCTATGCAAGCCGGACAAAGTCCTTTGGATAGACGGCAGTGAGGAACAGGCTAATGCCGTGCGTCAAGAAGGACTTAAGACAGGTGAGCTAATTGCTTTAAATCAGGATAAGCTGCCAGGGTGTGTGTTGCACCGTTCCGACCCCAATGATGTTGCCCGTGTAGAGGACCGAACCTTCATCTGCTGTCGCAGAGAAGAAGATGCCGGCCCTACGAACAACTGGATGGATCCCAAAAAGGCATATCCCATGCTGACAAAGCTTTATGACGGCTGTATGAAAGGCCGCACAATGTATGTTATTCCCTTCGTGATGGGGCCGCTTGGTTCACCGAGCGCCAAGGTTGGCGTTGAGGTTACCGATTCTGTTTACGTCACCGTTTCCATGCTCATCATGACTCGCGCGGGCCAATGTGCTCTTGACGAGCTCGGTGATTCCAACGACTGGGTTCGCTGCCTGCATTCCAAGGCTGCGCTGGATCCCGCAAACCGTTACATATGCCACTTCCCGGAGGATAACGCGATTTGGTCAATCAATTCCGGTTACGGTGGCAACGCGCTGATGGGCAAAAAGTGCTTTGCGCTGCGCATCGCGTCTTATCAGGCCAAAACCGAAGGCTGGATGGCCGAACATATGATGATCCTCGGCATTCAAGACCCCAAAGGCAACGTTAGTTATGTCGCGGCTGCCTTCCCGTCGGCCTGCGGAAAGACTAATCTTGCCATGTTAATTCCGCCTGAGATTTATCAGAAACAGGGCTATAAAGCGTGGTGCGTCGGCGACGACATCGCCTGGATGCGCATCGGCGAGGACGGACGTCTTTATGCTATCAACGCCGAGAAGGGCTTTTTTGGTGTGGCGCCCGGCACAAACGCAAAATCAAACTTTAATGCGCTTGAAACCACTAAGCGCAATACCATATTCACCAATGTGGCACAAAACCTTGACGATAATACTGTCTGGTGGGAGGGACTTGATAAAAACCCGCCCAAGAACGCGCTTGATTGGAAGGGCAATCCCTGGAACCCCGATAGCGGCGTAAAGGCAGCACATCCCAACTCCCGTTTTACCGCGCCTGCTGAGAATTGCCCGGTTATTTCCCCCGAATTTAACGCCCCGCAAGGCGTGCCTATTGATGCCATCATATTCGGCGGTCGACGCGCCAAAACCGCGCCGCTGGTCTACGAGGCTTTTGACTGGAATCACGGTGTATTTGTTGGCTCTATTATGGCCTCCGAAACTACTGCAGCCGCGGCCGGCGCAGTCGGTGTTGTTCGTCGCGACCCCATGGCGATGCTGCCCTTCTGTGGCTACAACATGGGTGATTACTGGCAGCACTGGCTCGAGATGGGCAAGAAGATGGGTGATAAGGCTCCTAAGATTTTTAATGTCAACTGGTTCAGGCTTGACGACGAAGGCAACTTTGTCTGGCCTGGCTTTGGCGACAATATGCGCGTCATCATGTGGATTCTCGGGCGTACCGATGGTTCTGCTCATGCAGTAAAATCACAGATTGGTTACGAGCCTTCCCCCGAAGATATAAATCTTGAGGGATTAGATCTTAGTGAGGAGACCGTTGCGTCAATGCTTGCAGTAGACCCTGCACTCTGGCGCGAGGATATCGCTTCTATCAAGGAGTTTTATGCACGTTTCGGCGACAAACTGCCTGAAGAGATGAAAAAACAGCTTGCCGCGCTTGAAGCGCGTCTCGACTGACAATTTTGAAAGGGGTCGGCAATGCAAATGATTTCTGAAAAGGTTGATTCGGCGAAAACCCTGTGGCGTTCGGTGCTGGGTATTGTAATGGTATGCGCAGGTTGCGCGTGCTTTGTCCTCAGTTGTGTTGCCGCCATGATTTTAGCCGGACGCGAATAAATTAAATTCGAAGACAGCCGCAGGACAAAACATCTTGTTCTGCGGCTGTCTTTTTATAATTCCTCTTTGTATATTCATATAACAGCAAGATATTAGGTCTTAAAATTTCTCATTGTATAAACAAATTCGGTACGATATACTATTACTATCTGTTAAATTAACATGCCATATAATTCAAAATATTTCTATAATGAAATAGGTTTTTTTGTCAAGAATGTTCTTAAAGCATCAAAATAACATTGTTAAATAACACCTTTTACATTTTATAACATTTTTCTTGACGTAATGGTATGCTTGGCTGTATAATTTTAAGGTTATAAAACAAATTAACATTAATGTAGTGCCGTTTGGGGGCACGGAAAATAGGTGGGTCATTTTGAAAAGAACAGATTTACGTAACATCGCCATTATCGCGCACGTTGACCACGGAAAAACTACGCTGGTCGATGGCATGCTCGCTCAGAGTGGAACCTTTCGTGAAAACCAACAGGTTGAGGAATGTGTCATGGATTCCGGCGCAATCGAGCGCGAGCGCGGTATTACCATTCTCGCTAAAAATGCTTCGGTAAATTACAATGGAACTAAAATTAATATTGTGGATACCCCTGGACACGCCGATTTTGGCGGTGAGGTCGAGCGTGTACTTGGCATGGTCTCGGGTGTGCTGTTATTAGTTGATGCTGCAGAAGGTCCTATGCCGCAGACCCGCTTTGTGCTATCAAAAGCGCTGGAGCTGGGCTTGGCAGTCATTGCGGTGGTCAACAAGGTTGACAAGCCCGACGCACGCGTTCACGAGGTTGTGGACGAAGTGCTCGAGCTTATGCTTGACCTCGGTGCTTCTGATGAGCAGCTCGACACCCCCATGGTGTTCTGCTCCGGCCGCGCAGGAACCTCTTCTTATTCGCCGGACGAGCAGGGCGAAGACTTAACCGCATTGTTTGAGACGATTCTTGAATATATTCCCTGTCCTGATTTAGACCAAGACGGCCCGCTTTCGCTGCTGGTTTCCACCGTTGATTATAATGAGTTTGTCGGTCGTACCGCTGTCGGCCGCATTGAGCGCGGTGAAATGAAGGTCAATCAATCGGTTGCGGTGTGCGATTTCCACGATACTTCCGTTAATTTGCGCGGCAAAATCACTGCCATTTATCAGTTTGAAGGCATAGGCAGAACATCGGTACAGTCAGCTAAGGCAGGCGATATCGTCATGTTCTCGGGCCTCGAAAATATCACCATCGGAAACACACTCTGTGCAACTGATAAAATTGAACCGATTGAGTTCACAAAAATTTCTGAGCCGACTGTCGAAATGACTTTCTCAGTCAACGATAGCCCGTTTGCAGGTAAAGAAGGTAAATTTGTCACCTCACGTCAGCTGCGTGACCGCCTGTTCCGCGAGCTATTAAAGGATGTGTCTCTGCGCGTTGAAGAAGGTGCCACTACTGACAGCTTCCGCGTTTTGGGCCGCGGCGAAATGCATCTCTCAGTTTTAATTGAAACCATGCGCCGTGAGGGCTTTGAGTTTGCAGTTGGTGCACCCCGCGCTCTGATGCACGAAGAAAACGGCGTTCTGATGGAGCCGTTTGAAACCGCAATTATCGATGTACCCGCGGGTGCCGTCGGCAGTGTTATGGAAAAACTCGGTTCGCGTAAAGCTGACCTGATCAGCATGAACCCCATCGGCGAACGCATGAAGTTGGAGTTTTTGATTCCCTCACGCGGCTTGTTTGGCTACCGCAGCGAGTTTTTGACCGATACGCGCGGCGAAGGTATTATTGCGACTCTTTTCCACGGGTATGACGCCTTCCGCGGCGAGATTATCAGCCGCCAGAGTGGTTCGCTCATCGCGCATGAAACTGGCGAAGCCGTCACTTACGGTCTTTACAACGCACAGGAGCGCGGTGATCTGTTTATTGAAGCGGGCACACCTGTTTATGCCGGCATGGTCGTAGGTGCATCTCCCAAGCTTGAGGATATTGTCGTCAATGTCTGCAAGCGCAAGCATGTTACCAACATGCGTGCCTCCGGCTCAGATGAGGCACTGCGTCTTACACCGCCGAGAAGACTTTCTCTGGAAGCCTGTATTGAATTCATTGCTGACGACGAGTTACTCGAAGTTACGCCCAAGAGCCTGCGCATCAGAAAACGCGAGCTTTCGCACGATCAGCGCATGAAAAAGCTTAAGAGCAAATAATAGCCAATTGCACTATTCAAGTGTCCGCGATGCCGCCAAGCGCATAGAATATAGCATCTGTTTTTGCTTATATTTTGAAACATGGACTTGACAGCCTCGACTGTCTGTGTTTTAATACAAGAAACCGATGATGCGGAGAGTAAACCGATGACGCGCTCACAGAGAGCCGGGGGAGCTGAGATCCCGGCAGCAATACGAACCGGTATGGATGGACCGCTGAGGGCGTAAGGAAAGGGCATTGACCTGAGTATTTTACGACGCATACGCCGGCGTTACAGGGCAGGGGATGTGCTAGCATCCCAATTAAGTGGTCGCTTTCGAGTGACAATCAAGGTGGTACCGCAGGAATGTTTTCCTGTCCTTGAAACAATTATTTATTGTTTCAAGGACAGGTTTTTTATTTTTTAATCTTATTGCTACAGCTTGAAACAGAGAATAATGTAAGGAGTTGGCTAATAATGCGACATACTTTTCAGTTGACACGATGGCGATGGCGTAAAAGCCAATGCTCAAAAACACATGAATTACTATGATGAAAGAGAGATTATATATGAAAAAGTTTCTAACTGTACTTTTGGTTGCTATGTTGACTCTGCTTACTGCTTGCGGCGGTAAACCTTCCACCGCTCCCTCAGCCGCTTCTTCAACTGCTGACAATTCTTCGGTCGCGCCACAAGCGCAAAAAATTAAGGTTGGCCTTGTACAAATGATGGAGCATCCTTCGCTTGACGAAATTCGGGAAGCTATCCTTACCGAGCTGGCTACGCAAGGCTTTGACGCCTCCAAAGTTGATATCGATTACCAGAACGGTCAGGGGGACATGGGCACCCTTAATACTATTGCACAGAAATTTGTTGGCGACGATGTGGACCTGATCATTGCCATCGCCACCCCGGCTGCACAGGCCGCAGCTGCTGCAACCAATGATATACCAATCATTTTTTCGGCTGTGACCAATCCCGTGGATGCCGGTCTGGTTGGTAATCTTGAAAAGCCCGATCGTAACTGCACCGGCACCTCTGATGCTATTCCTACCGAACAGATCTTCACCTTAGCCGATGAGCTAACCCCTGGCATTAAAACTTACGGCTTCCTGTATAATCAAGGCGAATCAAATTCCGTTTCGGTCATCAATGACGCCAAAGCAGCGCTTGAAGCTAAAGGCGTTAAGTACATTGAGACCTGCGTCATCACTTCGGGTGAAGTCACCTCTGCAGCACAGTCGCTTATCAGCAAGGTGGATGCCATTTTTTGCCCCATCGACAACACTGTCGCTTACGCTATGCCCAATCTTTCGCAAATTGCCATCGAAGCCAAATTACCTGTTTATGTCGCGGCAGATTCAATGGTGAACGATGGCGGTCTAGCGACTGTGGGCGTCAACTACACCCAGTTGGGTGTACAGACTGCACAAATGGCAGCTAAGGTGCTTTCCGGCACCGCTGTTTCCGATGTTCCGGTTCAGGTTCTCACACAGTATAGCACTGTCGTTAACAAAGATACCGCCGCAGCGCTAGGTATTGAAGTATCTCAGTACACAAAGTAATACGAAACAATTTAATTGCTTATAAAGTACTGCGGTTATATTGTTGACCGCAGCAGTCAGCGGGAGGTTTTTTTAATGAGCATGGTTTTACTGCGCGGTGCAGCTGAGCAGGGCTTCATTTATAGTTTGGTGGCGCTCGGCCTTTATCTTTCTTTCCGAACGCTCAATATTGCCGACCTAACGGTGGACGGCTCTTTCACTTTGGGCGCTGCTGCCGCGGCTGCCTTAACAATATTGGGGCATCCGGTTCTTGGCTTGCTGGCTGCTGTTTTTGCTGGTTCGTTGGCGGGTTTTGTCACCGCCGTGTTGCAAACCAAACTCAAGGTCCAACCAATCTTGGCGGGTATTATAACTATGACGGCGCTTTATTCTATCAATCTGCGCGTCATGGGTAACCGCTCCAACTTGCCATTATTGCGCGAGGACACCATCTTTACTCTGTTTTCAAAACTGCTACCTTCGTCACTTAAAAGCTATTCCAAGCTGATTCTTTCACTGCTTTTTGCAGTGTTGACTGCGGTGTTATTGATTATTTTTTTGCGTACCCGGCTGGGGCTCTCAATTCGCGCTACTGGCGACAACCGCACCATGGTCAGCTCCTCGTCGATAAACCCTGCCTACACCACGACAGTTGGTCTATGTCTCGCAAACGCAATGGTTTCGCTTTCGGGCGGCCTGCTCGCGCAATACCAGATGTTTGCTGAA
>JAEWNU010000155.1 GCA_023456995.1 Bacillota bacterium | reverse complement strand
TTTATTCCTTTTTGTATAAGTTTCCCTGTATTATACTGAGACGCGAGCTCGCGTAACTGTTCCAATACAGCTTCAAAAGTTTCTCGCAGTTGTTCACGCGTGATAACAGGCGCATCCTCTTCCTCAGGATAATCGCTCCAGACCGCAAGCTGTGCGGCAGCAAAGCTGAGCTGATCACACAGAACTTGCACACGCTTACCCAATTCACCGGTCCTGCGCTGTTGCGCCGCGTTAGCAGCAAGGTCGCTTTCAGCCTCAATCAGTTCCGCAACTGCTTCAGCTTGAGACAAATCTAGCTTTCCGTTTTCAAACGCTCTTTTTGTAAATTCTCCAGCTCCCGCAGGCGCGGCCCCTGCAGCAATACAAGCTGCTACCAATCTCGCAGCAATCAAAGGATTACCGTGGCAAGAAAATTCGACCATATTTTCGCCCGTATAGCTCTTAGGTGCTCGGTAAACAAGAGCCACTGCCTCATCAACTAGCCTGCTATCGGAAAAAACCTCTCCATAGGCGGCATGATATCCTGCTAGACTATTTAGGTTCTCAGCATAAAACGGATGAAAAATTTCATCGGCAATCGTTATGGCGTCATTGCCAGAAAGGCGCACTACCGCAATCGCGCTGTGTGCGGGAGGCGTACTTAAAGCGACAATGGTTCTATTCATGGCGTTATCTCCAAAAATTCTTTAAAAGGGGATGTTGCGGTGCAACATCCCCTTTTTCTATTTTACAGGTCAATCTTTCCGTAAAGAGGTTTATTGGCTGCTTCCGCTGGGGCAACCTCTCGCTTGCCGCTCTCTTTATAAGGCGCTGGCTTTTCGCGACGCGGCCCTCTGTCGCGATTACCATCATGACTATCGCGACTCCCACTGCGGTTACCACGATAATTGCCATCGCGACGTCCGTCGGACGGTCCCCCAGAACGGGGGCCACGATTCGATTTACCTCTGGAACGGTTATCATATCGATCACTGGGTTGTTGAGGACGCGGGTTGGTGCTGGATATAATCACACAACGATTGGGTTCTTCACCAATAGAAGCAGAAGTAACGCCTTCAATCTCCGAAATAGTAGCATGAATAATCCGGCGCTCATATGGATTCATCGGCTCTAACGTTGTATTTCGTCCTGTTTTAATCACTGCTGCCGCCAATTTCTTGGCCAACTGCTCAAGAGTATTGCGACGTCTCTCACGATAATTACCTGAATCAATAACTACCCTCAGATAATCACCTTCAACACGGTTGGCTGCTAACCCAGTCAGATATTGAAGGGCATCAAGCGTTTCTCCGCGTCGGCCAATTGCCACACCCGACACATCTCCGTTAATTTTCAGCGTCACATTATTCTCTTCCTGAGAAGCTGTAACGGTAATTTGATCTAACCCCATCGCTTTGACAATATCCAGAACATATTGCTGGGCAACTTGAATTTTGCCATCAAGATTAGGCGCTTGCAGCACAGACTCGGGTACTTCTGCATCCGGTTCTTCTATAAAAACCCTGACTCTGGCAGGCGTTTGACTTAGTCCTAAAAACCCCTTATGCGGCATATCAATAATTTCAAAATCAATTTCATCGCGGGCCAGACCCAATTGCTCACAACCGGCGTCAATGGCGGAATCCACAGTTCGGCCGGTAGCAATAATCTCTCTGATCAAGTTACTTCACTCCTTTACTTGACGTCTTCGTCGGTTACATCTACATATTCTTCACCGTAGCGCTCGGCGTCACGCTTTCTTGCAGCGGCTAACTTGCGGCGGGTAATCTCTTTTTGAGACAAACTGCCTTCATTTTGATTGTTTTCTTCTTTGGCTTTTTTCTTCTGCTCAATACGTTCTAGACGCTCGCGTTCCCGCAACTCGGCTTCGGCTGCTTTCGCTTTTTCAATTTCTTCTGCGGGATTCATAATCTTGTTCAAAATGATGCTCTGAACCGTTGACAGTATATTAGAAACAAGCCAGTAGATACCCACACCGGCTGGAACCACAAATGAAATCCAGACGCTCATCAGTGGCATCATCAGCAACATGCTGTTGGTCATGCCAGCCATCTGCCCATCAGCGCTTGAAGCGGTGGACTGCTTGGTCACCATGCTCATCATCAGTGAAGTAACACCGGATAGAATAGGAATCAATAAAAGAACAATATAAAGGCCAATTGGTCTATTTCCGGGCGTTAGGGAAGGCTGCTCACCCAAAAATAGGCCAAAAAGCGAAAAGTCAAAAGTAGAAAGCTTTTCTGTAATATCTGCGCCAAGCCCTTGAACGAAAGGAGCAGGATCAAGTTTAACCGCATTTAATACGCTTATTTCCTTAGAATAATTGCTCATTCCGCCAGCACCCAATACACCGGTGGCAATTTCAATCGCTTTGCTAATCGTTTCACTAGGTAATCTGAGCATATGCTTAATCGGGCTGTAGATGACATCCAGCATACCAAAAAGAATAGGAAACTGAATTAGCATTGGCAAACAGGAGGACATTGGTGAAAAGCCCTCTTCGTTATACAGCTTCTGGAGTTCTTCAGAATATTTTTGCTTGTTGTTGCCGTATGCCTTTTGAATAGCCTTCATTTTAGGCTGCATTCTGGCGTTGGAAATCAGGCCTTTTTGCTGTTTTATTCCCAGCGGAATCATTACAACTTTGACGAGTATCGAAAACAGGATCAGCGTGATGCCATAGTTGTGTGTGAGCTGGTTGATGTAATACATAATAAACCCGAGAACCCAACCCACCGGCGCAAACAAATTTACAATGCTCATTTAGTTTCCTCCAATATCATCTTTAAAAAGACGCACCGAATAAGGCGATAAGAGGGGGTTTAGCGGCGCTTGTCCTTTTTTTTCTTTTTGCAATAAACAAGATACTCCCTGCGGAAAGTAAAACGTTCCGGAACGGGATCATAACCACCCTTTGAAAAGGGATTACAGCGCAAAATGCGCCAAACCGAAAGTAACCCGCCCCTTATCGCGCCAAAGCGGTCGATCGCTTCTAAGGCATAGCTGGAGCAGGTTGGAATATAAATACAGCGCGGTTGAGTATAGCGCGATATACCTTCTCTATAAAGATAGATCAACGCTTTAATTATGCGCTTCATCATCTGAAATTAAATAAGGAGCAAGTTGCTTTTTCATGACTTTATAAACCTCCTGCATAGTGCAGTTGGTGGTTCTGGTCCGGGCAACAAAAACAATATCGAAGCCTGTGTCTTGAGAAAAACGAGGCAGAAGGAGGCGATACGCCTCCCTGATTATTCTGCGTGCCCGATTGCGGTCATGCGCTTTACCAATCTTTTTACTGGTAGTAATTCCAATGCGGTTAAACCCCAAACGGTTTTTTGCCACATAAGTTACCAACGGCGCGGCGACCGCACCTTTTTTTCGGTAAAGCCTTCTGAAATCATGGTTCTGGTTTAACGACACTGTTTTTTGCAACTCCAGAATACCCTTTCGCATGCCTTCGTCTTTCGAACGAAAAACAGAAATAAAGGTCACACAGACAAACGGTGTGACCTTAACACATTAGTACGTGAGCCTTGCTCTGCCCTTTGCACGACGGCGGGCGAGTAC
>JAEWNU010000154.1 GCA_023456995.1 Bacillota bacterium | reverse complement strand
ATTTTAATCTGACCTGGCGCCTGCGCAATAATTTTTCCAACATTGCCGCTAGAATCAAGTGCAACGCCCTTCTTGGACTTGATGCGCGAATAGTCGAGCTGCTTGGCACCCCGCAAGCCGCCCTCTTCGCAGATGGTAAAAATCACTTCAAAGGTGCGATGCGGAATCTGATTCTCCTTGATGCTACGGATAGCTTCAATTATGCCCGCAACGCCGGATTTGTCGTCACTAGCCAGAATCGTATCACCACTGCTGCGGATAACGCCATCGGCCACCACTGGCTTAATACCGATACCGGGCTTAACGGTATCCATGTGAGCTGAAAAAAGAATAGGCTCACCGGGCAGCGTGCCCTCAAAGGTGCTATAAATATTATAACCGTTTGAGCCAAGTGCCTCGCCAGCATTATCGGTTGTTACAACTGCACCGAGCGATTTAAGCTCCTGTACCATGCGGTCTGCAAAGGCCTTTTCGTTGCCTGTTTCACTGTCAATCTGGACATATTCCAGAAAAGTGTCCAGCAAACGTGTATTGTTCACCATAAATAAAATCCCCTTACGTAAAATTTTATGTATTACTTACATTTAGCTTCCTTTTTAATAATATCAAATTTTCCTTCACTGTCAATCAAAACACGCAACTCGTCCTTCAAAACTAAAAAAAGAGGCGCAATACTGCAAAGGTTTCTTGCAATATTGCGCCTGTGCATCATTTTGCGTTGATCAAATCCCGAACGACCTCACCGGCTATCATCAAACCCGCCACAGAGGGCACAAATGAAATGCTGCCGGGGGTTTGCCGGCGCCCCGGTGCAGGAGACTCAAAACTCTTTGGCGTCAAAGCAGCCTCAGTGGAGTAGAGTACCTTGAGTGACTGAATTCCTTTTCGCCTTAGCTCATAGCGCATCACCTTAGCCAGGGGGCATACACTGGTGCTATAGATATCGGCAATGGTAAAGCGCGAGGGATCCAGCTTATTTCCTGTTCCCATGCTGCTGATAATTGGTACGTTAAGTCTCGTTGCTCGCTCTATTAGTTCCAGCTTGGCGGACACTGTGTCAATGGCGTCTACAATATAGTCAAAGCCAGAAAAATCAAATTGATCAGCATTTTCCGCTGTGTAAAACACTTGGTGAATCTCTACCGATGCATCGGGATTAATATCTAAAATCCGCTCACGCATTACTGCGGCTTTAGAGCGGCCTACAGTGCTGTGCAACGCAATAATTTGACGGTTGATATTGGAGACTGCAATATCATCAGAATCAAATAATGTCAATCCGCCAATGCCCGCCCGGGCCAGTGCCTCAGTACAAAACGATCCCACTCCGCCGACGCCAAACACTGCTACTCGTTTTTTAGCCAGCTGCTCTATTGCCTCTTCGCCCAACAGCATAGCGCTGCGGCAAAACTGCTCTTTCATGGTCTTTCTTCCTCCAATATGCGGCCACGAATGGTACCACCCCCTAGGACAATATCATCCGCATAAAATACTGCGGCCTGGCCAGGGGTCAGTGCACGCTGTGGCGTATCAAATTCCACCAACAGGCGGCCGTCCTCCTGTGGGTGCAACCATGCCGGCTGGGCCGACTGCCGGTACCGCGACTTGACCTGTGCGCGAATGCTGCCCTGCGGCATATCAATCGATACCCAGTTAAGCGTGTCCACCATCATCCATCGTTGCATCAGCAGTTCCTCATCCCCCAACACAACGGTATTGCTTTGCATATCCTTCTGAATCACAAATAATCTGCGATCTGCTGATACGCCCAACCCACGGCGCTGCCCTAGCGTATAGTGGATCATACCCTCATGCTGACCCAACACCTCGCCCTGTGGACTGGCAAAACGACCCGGCTCTGAGACAATCCCCAGCGTTCTTGTTAAAAACCCTGCATAGTCCCCATCCGGAACAAAACAAATATCCTGACTTTCCGACTTTCGTGCAGTGATAAGCCCGTGCTCTGCAGCCAATTCTCGTACCCGCTGCTTATTTAGCCCGCCTAGCGGGAATAGCGTACTGGCAAGCATCGGCTGGGTGAGTACATACAATACGTAGCTTTGGTCCTTCGCGGGATCCTTTGCCTTTTTTAGCAACCATCGCCCTGCGGCGGCATCATACTCACTCTGAACATAGTGACCGGTGGCAATCGCGTCATATTCCAACTGCTGTGCCCTGGTCAACACGCCGGAGAACTTGATCGAACGGTTGCATTCAACACAGGGGTTGGGTGTTTCACCCCGCTGATACCCTTGTGCAAACGGTTCGATCACGCCTTGTTTAAACTGCGCCTTCATATTAAAAACCAAGTGGTCAATTCCCAGCTTAGCACAAACCCGGCGTGCATCCTCCACGTCATCAAGCGAACAGCAGGTTTTTGTCGCGTCTAGCCCAATATCACTATTTGAATAGAGCGACAGTGTTGCGCCACAGAGACTATAGCCCTGCTGTTGCAGCAAAAGCGCTGCGACGGAAGAATCGACCCCACCGCTCATGGCTACCATCACTTTTTTCATGTGTGCTCACGCTTCTTCTCTCGCTGAATCTGCACCAGATCAGCAAGTGTCATATTGTCAACCACCTGAGAAATTGCGGCATCCAGCTTTCGCCACAGCTCAACAGTGGCACAGCCTTCACAGCGCTCACAATCAACCAAGCCGTTTTCTATACAAGCTACCGGTGCCAAACTGCCCTCAGTGAGCCGCAGAATCTCACCAACTGTATAAGCCGACGCACTTTTTGAAAGGCGATAACCCCCACGCGGTCCCCGTACGCTGCTGACCAGCCGTGCATTTTTAAGCAGCGCAATAATCTGCTCCATATATTTGGCCGATATTTTCTGCCGCTCGGCAATGTCCTTGAGTGAAACGAACCCGTCGCTTTCAGTCATCGCAAGATCGACCATCAACCGAAGTGAATATCGCCCTTTTGTAGAAATTTTCATATTTGTTCCCCCCAGCGCCGTGCTTTGAGCATACAGCGCATCCACACTGTGCTTTGCAAAGGCATTTAAATACTAGTATAATTATAGGATACTACAAAATCAAGTTTTTTGTCTTATGTCAGAGATTTTACCGAATTTTTGTTATTAATCCTTGATGCCAATATCTCCCTCTTCTCAAAAAAGAATATTTACAAAACCCTCGTTTTCTTCTTTTTTGTTTTGTGCTATTATATTTATTATACATAATCACTCGCATTAATAAATGTCGGCAGGGGGTGTTCAAGTAATGACTGGTCCCAATAGTGGAAACGCTGACCACGGCTGTCAGGGCTGGTATCGCCCGGTTAACCCAAACGAGCATATTTATATTGCCGGTTATGGTTTTTCACCAAAGCCTCCCTTTTTAATTGAACAAAAGCTTATTGCGCATTGTAGTGCTGCAACATCATTATGCCTTATCGGTTTTTTATTTTTATCATCCTTTTTAACGCAGTTGTGCCACCAGTTACTCAGTCGGCTGGCACCAATTGCGCTTTATGCTACCATTGAAGAGCCCATCAGACAGTTTTCGATGCTTTTTGGATCGATAGGGGCTTTAACCATACCATTTATGTTATATGCGGTTCACACTCAAATACCCTTTCACAGTGCTCTACCG
>JAEWNU010000153.1 GCA_023456995.1 Bacillota bacterium | reverse complement strand
CCGGGTGATGTTCTGGGCGCACGGCAGCATGGTCTACCTGGGTTGGAAAATGCCGATCTGGCGCAGGACGCCGCTCTTTTCTTAAAGGCACAACAGGCCGCCGCTACACTGCTGAGGGAAGATCCTGACTTGAGCCGGCCTGAGCACGGCGGTATTGCGCAAGGGGTTTACCGTTTGATTGCGCAGGTAGGGGAACGCCCTAATTAACAAACAAGGTAAGTAATAAATCCAATACCAATCATGTTGCGATTTAATCAATGAGGTTTATATGAACACACCTATTTTGGAAACAACAAGACTTTTACTTAGACCATTTTGTGAGGATGATGCACAAGATGTATTTAACTGTTGGGAAAGTGACCCCGATGTTTCTAAATATATGTTTTGGTGCAGCCATAATGATATAGAAAAAACTAAGGAATGGGTTAAGTATGAAATTGGGCAAATATCTTCAAACACTTGGTACAGATGGGCGGTAACAGAAAAACAGACAGGCGTTTTAATGGGTACAGGGCTCATTTATTTTGAACCCGAATACAGCCTGTTTGAAGTGGGATATAACTTTGGCAAACAGTTTTGGGGACAGGGCTTTGCAACGGAAGCAATGGGTGAAATTATAAACTTTGCTAAACACAATTTACAAATAAGAGAGCTAGTTGGAAGATATGCAAAAGATAATCCAGCTTCCGGTAATATTTTAAAAAAGCTTGGATTTATACACTCTAGAGATATTCCTTATGAAGCGAATGAGGGCAAAGTGTATTTTGAAGGAATAGAATGTCGTCTATTTTGCATTGATCAACGAGCTATGCTGTGCGCACCATGGTGTTCGCTTGACAAATGCAGCGTTTTCCAGATAAAATATAAAAGAAAGAAATAATCAAAGGGGGCGGTAAGCCCCCCACTTTTTAATTGTGCTAAGAGAATCATTCCATTATAGTCGGCAAAATGCGCAATTTTGTATTTGGTGCATTCATTTGACTGATTTTGACCGTTGAAAGCGGATATGATATCTCTTGATGACATTTTATTACAACTATGCAGGAAGGAGAATTTTATGACGAAACCTGCTTCGGGATATACCAATGAAAGCATAACCTCGTTAAAAGGAGCCGACCGTGTGCGCAAGCGCCCGGCGGTTATTTTCGGTTCGGACGGTCTGGACGGCTGTCAGCATGCAGTGTTTGAGATATTTTCAAACTCCATTGATGAGGCGCGCGAAGGCTATGGCAGTAAGATTATCCTCACCCGCTATGCGGATGGAGCCATTGAATGTGAGGACTTTGGCCGTGGTATTCCGGTCGATTATAACAACCGCGAGGAACGCTTTAACTGGGAACTTGTGTTCTGCGAGCTGTATGCAGGCGGAAAATATAAGGACGGCGGCGCAGACAGCTATGAATTTTCGCTCGGTTTAAATGGTCTCGGTCTCTGTTCGGCACAGTACGCGTCGGAGTATATGCAGGTCGAGATTATACGCGATGGTTATCAGTATAATCTTTCGTTTGAAAGGGGCGAGAATGTAGGCGGACTGATGAAGGCGCCTACTAAGAAGAAACAGACCGGGACCAAGATCAAATGGCGACCCGATCTCGACGTGTTTACGGACATTGCCATTCCGATGGAATACTTCCGTGAGACTGTGCGCCGTCAGGCGGTGGTCAACCCGAATATATTGTTTATTCTGCGCAATCAGATCGGCAACTCTTTTGAAGAGGAGCAGTTCATATATCATAACGGTATATCAGATTATCTGGCTGAACAGGTCGGCAGTGACTTTATCACGCCGATTCAGACGTGGTCGGCCGAGCGCAAGGGCCGTGACCGCGAAGATCGCCCGGAATATCGCGTGAAGCTGCTGGTGACGCTGTGCTTTTCCAATACGACAGCGTTTACCGAATATTATCACAATTCCAGTTGGCTTGAGTATGGCGGAAGTCCTGAAAAAGCGGTGAAGGTGGCATTTGTCAACCAAATAGATGGATGGCTCAAGTCCAACAATAAATACCTCAAGGATGAAAGTAAAATTACCTATATTGATATTGAGCCCTGTCTTGCGTTGGTATCCTCAAACTTTTCAACCCAAACCTCTTATGAAAACCAGACTAAAAAGGCGATTAATAACCGTTTTGTGTATGAAGCCATGGCGGAGTTTCTAAAGCACAATCTGGAGGTCTATTTTACTGAAAATCCTGATGATGCACTTAAAATTGCCGAGCAGGTGCTTATAAATAAGCGCAGTCGTGAATCGGCTGAAAAGACTCGTATCAACATCAAAAAGAAGCTGGCGGGGTCGCTGGATATCTCCAACCGAGTGCAGAAGTTTGTAGATTGCCGAACCAAGGACGTATCCCGCCGTGAAGTTTTTATCGTGGAGGGTGATTCTGCGCTGGGCTCCTGTAAAATGGGACGCGACGCGGAATTTCAGGCTGTTATGCCGGTGCGCGGTAAGATTTTAAACTGCCTAAAGGCCGAGTATGACAAAATCTTTAAAAACGAGATTATAACAGATGTTATCAAGGTGCTGGGCTGTGGTGTCGAGGTTAAAAGCAAGGCCAACAAAGCACTGTCTTCCTTTGACTTGGATAACCTGCGATGGAACAAAATTATTATCTGTACTGACGCCGACGTCGATGGTTTCCAGATTCGCACGTTGATCCTCACCATGCTTTACCGGCTGACGCCGAAGCTGATTGAAGAAGGGTATGTCTACATCGCAGAATCGCCACTTTATGAGATCACCGGCAAGGACAAGACGTGGTTTGTGTATTCAGACGCCGAGAAAAACCGAGTCACCGAGACGCTGGCGGGTCAAAAACTGACGATTCAGCGCTCGAAAGGCTTGGGTGAAAATGAGGCGGACATGATGTGGCTGACCACTATGAACCCTGAAACCCGACGGCTGATTCGTATAACGCCGGAGACGGCGGCAGAAACTGCCGCTACTTTTGATCTGCTGCTGGGGGACAACCTCGCCGGCCGAAAAGATTATATTGCGCAAAATGGTCATCTATATTTAGATGAGCTGGATTTGGCGTAGAAGGGGGTAGAGCAGGTAAATGGCAAAAAAGAAAAGTTCAGATAATGTAAAACCCGCTACGGGTAGCAATGCGGTGATTGAAAATGCGGGTATTGTGCTAGATCAGCCGATCACTCAGACGTTGACCAGCAACTACATGCCCTATGCGATGAGTGTTATTGTCTCACGTGCTATTCCTGAGATTGACGGCTTTAAACCCTCTCATCGTAAGATCCTTTATACGATGTACAAGATGGGGCTTATCAGTGGCGGCAGGGTGAAATCGGCCAATGCGGTGGGCGAAGTGATGAAGCTGCATCCCCACGGTGATCAGGCTATCTATGAGACGCTGGTGCGCCTCTCGCGCGGCAACGAGGCATTGCTGCACCCGTATATTGATTCCAAGGGCAACTTTGGCAAGGCTTATTCGCGCGATATGGCATATGCCGCAGCGCGATATACCGAGGTTAAGCTCATGCCGTTATGTCAGGAGCTGTTTGCAGATCTGGATAAAGATGCTGTGGATATGGTGGACAGCTATGATGGCCGAATGAAGGAGCCCACGCTGTTGCCGGTATCATTCCCAAGTATCTTAGTCAATTCCAATGTTGGCATTGCTGTTGGAATGGCGAGCTCAATTTGCCCATTCAACCTCGCTGAGGTCTGTGAAACAGCGATTGCGCTGATTAAGAATCCAGAGCATGTCATATCAGACACGCTTAAGGCGCCTGATTTTCCGGGCGGTGGGGATATTATCTATAACGCTGATGAATTGGAGAAAATCTATGCCACCGGGCGCGGATCAGTTCGGGTGCGCAGCCGTTATCGTGTGGATAAAAGTAGCGGTTGCCTTGAGGTTATTGCAATTCCGCCCACGACGACGGTAGAAGCCATCATTGATAAGGTGGTCGAGCTGGTCAAATCCGGCAAGGTACGCGAGATTGCGGATATCCGCGACGAAACCGATTTAGGCGGCCTTAAAATTACGTTAGATCTAAAACGCGGCGTCGATGCGGATAAGCTGATGAAGCGGCTTTATAAGCTTACGCCCCTGGAGGACGCATTCTCCTGCAACTTTAACGTACTGATTGGTTCCAGCCCGCGGGTGATGGGTGTCGGCGAGCTTTTAAACGAGTGGACGGCGTTTCGCTTGGAATGCATCCGTCGCAGGCTGTTCTTCGACCTGAAAAAGAAGCGTGAAAAGCTGCATCTGTTAGAGGGCCTTGCGAAGATTCTTCTTGACATCGACAAGGCGATCAAGATTGTCCGCGAGACCGAAGAGGAGCGCGAGGTTGTTCCGAACCTAATGATTGGTTTTGGAATCGACGAGGTGCAGGCTGAATATGTGGCGGAAATCAAGCTGCGGCAATTAAACCGCGAATATATCTTAAAGCGTACAGACGAAATTGACGACCTTAAAAACAGCATCGATGATATGGAACAGACACTTAAAAGTCGTCCCCGTATGCTTGGGATTATTACGTCTGAACTTAAATCTGTTGCAAAAAAATTCGGACAACAGAGAAAAAGCGTGGTCATTATCGACGACGATGTTGAAGAAGCCGAAGTGGAGGAGGCAGCACCCGATTACCCCGTACATTTGTTCTTCACCCGCGAGGGCTATTTCAAAAAGATAACGCCGCAATCTTGGCGTATGTCGGGCGATCACAAGCTAAAGGAAGGTGACGAGGTCGTTCAGGCGATAGAGGCCACAAATCGTTCGCACCTGTTGTTCTTCTCGGATAAAGGGCAGGTTTATAAAGCCATCGCATCTGATTTTGATGATACAAAAGCCAGCGTACTCGGCGATTTTATAGCAGCCAAGCTCGGCTTTGACGAAGGCGAAAACGCTGTTTATATGGCGGTCACCAATGACTATAAGGGCTTTATGTTCTTTGGCTTTGAAAATGGCAAGGTGGCAAAGATTGACCTCTCTTCTTACGAAACCAAGACGCGCCGCAAAAAGCTGACCGGTGCCTATAGCATTAAGGAACCATTGGTTGGAATGCTGTTCGCTGAGAACGATGTGACACTGCTGATCAAGGCGACAAATGGCAAAATGTTGCTTTTGGATACTGCGCGCATTGCGGCCAAAACCGCGCGCGATTCAATAGGTGTACAGGTGATGACCGTTAAGGGCAAAAATGTCGTCACTACCATGAAGGTATTCGAAGACGGTATGATCGATAATGCGCACCATTATTATCCCCGTTCTATTCCGTCGGCTGGGTATACCCCGCGTGAAGAGGATATCATGACCCAGATTACGCTGGAACCGCAGGAATAATATGAATTTATTAGCGCTATAATCCTTGCGTTTTAAAAATAAAAGCTGTCACGTGAAAAATCCACATGACAGCTTTGCCCCAAAGGGCAGACCGACAGAGTGCAGGGCAAACGCTTTCCCGAACTCGGTGCGGTGTTGTTATTATGTCTTTATATGCGCGCGTTATTCATAAAAGTATTTTTGCTTAAAGGTTGCATTACTGTATATTTTATGCTATCATTTATCAGTCACAGCATGTATATGCTTCAAATGAATCGGAGGTCATATTAATGGGAATGTTAGAAATCGTCGGCGGTTTTCTTCTTATTGTTTTATGTGTCATCATCATTGCCGCCGTTACCGCTCAGGAATCTAAGAGTGGACTTGGCACCATTGCAGGCGAATCGTCTGGAACGTTTTTTGATAAAAACCGCGGAAAAACCAAAGATGCTATGCTGGTTCGTGCAACGACCATCAGTGGTATTGCCATGGCGGTTGTCACTTTGATCGTGCTTTTCGCTTCGCTTAGATAATTTGCAAATTTGGTGACGGAGTTCTGCTTTTATGGCGGGACTCCGTTTTTTTATCATTGTTTTAACCTGATTACAGACGTTTTGCGCCAATTTGATCTGCACAGGCGCACTGGCGCGCAATCTTGAAGGCTTAAAAGTTATTTGTAAATCTTGTGTACCTTATGAAAGGAATTATTATGTCAGATTTAGAAAAAAGAGTTCGAGTACAGCTGCGTAAAAGCGGTAAAAAGCCTATTGCACATAAAGAGCTGCGCCGACGCGCCAAGGTGGATAATAAGGATATTGCCGAGTATGACAAACTAATTAACCGGATGCATGCGCGCGGCGAAATTGTGGGTGAAAATCGTCGCGTGGTGTTGTCTCAAAACGTTGGGGCAAAGCCTGCTACCATTATAAAGGTAAAAGGTACCTTTGGCTTTGCGCGCCCAGACGGTGCTGACCGGGATGTTTTTGTACCGGGACATCAGCTGATGGGTGCTATGCCTGGGGATCGTGTCATGATTAAAATTAGCAGATCTGACGGTGAACTGGACGCGGGAGAGGTGCTATCCGTTTTAGAGCGTGCACGCGTGCGTCTATCGGGCACGGCAAAGACCAATGCTTATGGCGAGCTTGAGCTGATTCCCGATAATACTGCCTTTGCGCCGCTGCTAATCCAAGGGCAAAGGCGTGCGGCAGATAATGGCGAAAAGGTGGTTGCAACCATCCGACAGGATGGTGACAGACACCGTGATTACCGTGCAGTGGTCGAGAGCCGCTTTGGCAGTGGCATGCTTGCCAAAAACTGTTGTGACGCCATTTTAGACGCAGCCGGTATAGACCGGCGCTTCCGCCCTGAAGTTCTGCAGGCGGCAGAAAAAGCCGCTGGACGCGATATTGCCGAGGAAATTAACAATCGGCTAGATTTGCGTAATGAGCCCATTTTTACAATTGATGGCGCTGACACCAAGGATATTGACGATGCGGTTTCACTGAAAAGTACCGACACTGGGTGGGAATTGGGCGTGCATATCGCGGACGTCAGCCACTATGTAACCCCAAACAGTCCGCTTGATGCCGAAGCGTATCACCGTGGTACGTCGGTCTATTTCGCAGATTCAGTTGTTCCAATGCTTCCGCCGGCGCTCTCAAACGGGGCCTGTTCGCTCAATCCGCAGGAGGATAGGCTCGCCTTTTCAGCGCTGATGAAATTGGATCACGATGGCGCACTAACCGATTTTCGCTTTGTAAAAACAGTGATACGCTCTCGAGTCAAAGGGGTTTATGCCGAGGTTAACCGGATCCTCACGGGTGAGCAAGATACAGCACTCGATGAAAAATATGGTGAAGTCAAGCCTCAGCTTATTGAAATGGCAAAACTGGCAAAGCTTTTACAAAAGCAGCGCACAAAGCGAGGTTCGCTGGCATTGACCTCGCTCGAATCTAAAATCAAAGTGGATGAAAACGGCGTGGCTGTGGATGTTCTGCCACGTGTGCAGGGCGAGGCTGAACGTTTGATTGAAGAGCTGATGCTGACTGCCAATGAGGCTGCGGCCACACTGGCTTTGGAACAGCAACTTCCGTTTGTTTTCCGTGTGCATGAGACGCCCGCACCCGAAAAGTTGACAATGCTCAAAGAGCTGCTGGATACCGTTGGTCTGCCCTCTGGCAAGGTATTGCCGGGTGTGCGACCTGTAGTGCTTTCGGATATTTTGTTGCGGGCACAGCAGACACCCTATGCGGTGCTTATTAATTCAGCCATTTTGCGAGCCATGCAGAAGGCTCGTTACAACGAAATTAATCTGGGACACTATGGCTTGGCTTTGGCCAATTATACGCATTTCACTTCACCGATCCGTCGTTACCCCGATCTGGCGATTCACCGCATTCTGTCAGGTTTTGTAAAGGGTGAGCCGGTCGCAAAATTGCAAAAGCGATTTGGTAGCTTTGCGGCGTCGGCTTCTAAACAGTCCAGTGAAGCTGAGGTCAATGCGATGGGGGTTGAACGTTCCTGCGA
>JAEWNU010000152.1 GCA_023456995.1 Bacillota bacterium | reverse complement strand
ACATAAAAGCAGCTGCCTTGTGCTGGGCTATGGGCGCTGCGGCAGGGTGCTTGCCGAAAAGATTAAAGGCTTGAGCGCACAGGTGGCGGTTGCTGCACGGTCGCAAGAGGCACTTGCTTATGCCGAGGCATCAGGCATGCGTACGGTTCATCTGTCCGAAATTAAACACGTTCTGCCAGATTGCGATTTTGTTTTTAATACGATTCCGGTTCTGATATTGGATGGCAGTCATGTGAAACTTTTAAGGGATGATGTCGTAGTTATTGATATTTCATCTGCGCCAGGGGGTGTAGATTATGAAGCCACCGAAAAAAGAAAGCTCAACGCCAGACTATGCCTGGGGTTACCCGGAAAGGTGGCACCTAAAACTTCTGCCGAAATTCTAGTTGATGAAATTATTTTAAAACTAAAAGAAAGAGGGGATTAAATGAACATTAGCGGTAAAAAGGTCGGCATTGCGCTTACCGGATCATTTTGCACCTTTGAAAAAGTTTTTGAGCAAATTGAACTACTGACTCAGGCAAAAGCCGACGTGTATACGATATTTTCTGAATGCGCCCAGAGCACCGATACCCGCTTTGGCGAAGCTAAAAGCTTTTTGAAGCGGGCTGAAGAATGCACAGGGCATGCACCGATCACAACTATCACAGAGGCAGAAAAGCTAGGGCCTAATAACCTGCTTGATATTTTAGCCGTTGCACCCTGCACCGGTAATACGCTGGCTAAAATGGCAAACGGGATCACGGACTCAACGGTGCTTATGGCGGTTAAAGGTCTGCTGAGAAACAACAAGCCCATCGTTATAGGGCTGTCTTCCAACGACGCGCTTGGCGGCAATCTTAAAAACATAGGAACGCTGATCACCAAAAAGAATATCTTTTTTATTCCTTTCGGTCAGGATAATTATAAGGCGAAGCCCAACTCTATGATTTCAAATTATAATTATATGATTGCCGCTTTGCAGGAAGCGCTGCAAGGCAGGCAGATACAGCCTGTTGTTCTTGCGCCTCAATAAGCGGCATTTTCTACCACATACAAGGTTCTTAATAAAAACAAGGTAAGGGCGCTATTTATAAACAAAGTGCGATAAAGGCGGCGTGCGTAAATCTTTCAGCGCTTTTTGAATTGCTGTTTGTGTCGGCCGTTGCATTAACTTTTTGAAATAGCTCCCTTTATTAATCTATTCCGTTATTGCGGAGAAACGAGGCTATTATTATGTGCGGAATTGCCGGATTTTGCAATATGCACGCCGACTTTACCCAGTCGCGCCCAAAATGGCACAAGATATTGAATAACATGAAGCAGTCGCTTGCACATCGCGGTCCCGACGAAGAGGGCGACCTACTGCTGACAAAGGTCGGGTTAGCACATCGCAGGCTTTCAATTATAGATTTAACCAATGGACATCAGCCAATTACAAGGAAATTGTATGGTAGTACGTACTCCATTATTTATAATGGCGAGCTTTACAACACGGCGGAACTGCGGCAGAGCCTTATAAGCATGGGGTACAGCTTTGAAACGCAAAGCGATACCGAAGTTGTGTTGACCGGCTGCATGGTGCTTGGCCCTGAATTTGTCAAGCAGATGAATGGCATTTTTGCCTTTGCGTTTTGGAATGATAAGGAGCAAAGCCTTCTTCTCGCGCGAGATCGGCTAGGCGTTAAGCCGCTGTTTTATACAGTTTTAGATGGCACACTGATCTTTGGCTCTGAAATAAAGGCGCTGTTTCAATATCCGGGCTTTAGGCCGCGCGTCGATGCGCAGGGCTTGGGCGAGGTGTTCGGCCTTGGCCCAGCCAAATCATATGGACTTGGCGTGTTTAAGGATGTTTATGAAGTTCTGCCGGGCAATATTCTGCTCTTTAACTACAGCGGAGTACATGCATCGCCTTATTGGCAGCTGGTTAGTGCCCCGCATGAGGATTCATACGAAAAAACTGTAGAAAAAACACGCTATCTCTTAATTGATGCGGTTGAACGTCAAATGGTGTCCGATATTCCCATTTGCACATTTTTGTCTGGCGGTGTCGACTCCAGCCTTATAACTGCAATTTGTGCCAATGTGCTAAAAGCTAAAAATAAACAGATTGAAACTTACTCCTTTGATTTTGTCGATAATGCAAAAAACTTCAAAGCGAATTCATTCCAGCCTGCGCAGGATCGGCCGTTTGTCGAAATCATGGTCGACCATGTGAACAGCAGGCATCAATACCTTGAATGTGACAGCATAGATCTGGCTGAGAATCTTTTTGATGCTGTGGAGGCGCGAGACCTGCCCAATATGGCAGATGTAGAGTCGTCGTTAATTTATTTTTGCCGCAAGGTCGCCGCAAATAACAAAGTTGCGCTCACCGGCGAATGTGCGGACGAAATATTTGGCGGATATCCTTGGTTTCATAATCCGGAGGTCATGTCGGCCAATACGTTCCCGTGGTCGAGAAACATGGAGACCAGAAAGCAGCTTCTTTCCGACGCGCTTTTGTCAAATGTTGATTTGGGCGCTTATGCACAGGCCGCCTACGAAAAATCAGTCGCCGAAACGCCGCGCCTTATCGGCGAGGGGGCGCAGGAAGCCCGCCGCAGAGAAATTTCGTATCTTAATCTGAAATGGTTCATGATTACCCTGCTTGACCGTATGGACCGGTGCAGTATGTTTTCAGGCCTCGAAACCAGAGTACCCTTTGCAGATCATCGCATTGTTGAATATATCTGGAA
>JAEWNU010000151.1 GCA_023456995.1 Bacillota bacterium | reverse complement strand
GCTATCTCCAATGAGGCTGGCGTTCCAATGGATTTAAAAACCATCAATGAAATCAGTTCCAAGGTACCTAACCTCTGTCATCTGGCACCAGCGGGTCGTCACTATATTCAGGAGCTTAACACCGCTGGCGGCTTGCCCGCAGTGATGAACCAGCTCGCTGCTGCTGGATTCCTTGATACCTCGGTCATCACGGCTACAGGTAAAACAGTCGGTGAGAATATTGCAGGCGCTGTCAACAAGAATCCCGAAATCATCCGTCCTATTGAAAACCCTTACAGCAAAACCGGCGGTATTGCCGTGATGTGGGGCAACATCGCACAGGATGGCTGCGTGGTTAAGCGCAGCGCCGTCGCCCCAGAGATGCTCACGCATACTGGCCCCGCTCGCGTGTTTAACTCTGAGGAAGAGGCAATCGACGCCATTTATAACGGCAAAATTGTCCCCGGCGACGTCGTTGTCATCCGGTTTGAAGGCCCTGCAGGCGGCCCCGGTATGCGCGAGATGCTCTCCCCAACCTCAGCACTTGCAGGTATGAAGCTGGATAAGACCGTTGCGCTCATCACCGACGGGCGCTTCTCCGGCGCCTCACGCGGCGCATCTATCGGGCATGTCGCACCCGAGGCGGCAGCAGGCGGCAACATCGCCTACATTGAGGAAGGGAATCTTATTGAGATTGACATTCCCGCTAGCCGCATCAATGTCAAGGTCAGCGATGAGGATCTTGCGGCCAGAAAGCAGAAGTTTGTCATGCCCGCCCCTAATGTTACTTCCGGTTGGCTGGCGCGTTATGCCCGTCTGGTAGGTGCTGCCAACACCGGTGCGGTCATGAAGTAGCGCCAACGAATAGCAAATGAAAAACAGCCGTTTGGTCAACGCCAAACGGCTGTTTCTTTACTTCTAAAGAGTCGCGATTGCCTTTTGACAGACCGGGCAGATATGTTTGTTATGAAATGTTTTTAAATTTTCGGTCTCCGCACAAAATGTACAGGTGAATGTATGCCGTTTGATGACGATTTGATGCTCCGTCGTATTAACGCCGATTTCCACGGGTGTCTTTTCACCCCAATCCATTGCATTTATGGCTTCCGCGGGGAGCACAACCCGCCCAGCTCATCAATCAGTCTTACATTTTTGGATTCATTCATGTCTAACCCTCCAATCAATTATATAGTAATTATAATTACTGTAATAGAAAATAGCAAGCTCCATATAATAAATATGGGGTGAAAATATGCCAATTTCTTTTAGTCCGATGCGTCAATTTATGAAAGAACACCATATTTCTTATTATTATTTAGCAAATCAGGGAATTGAATCGCCAACCCTGCATAGAATCAGACATGATAACCCCATCACCACCGAAACACTCGGAAAATTATGCAAAATTATGAAGTGCCAGCCGGGCCAGCTCATTGAGTATATAGAGGACGATGAGCAGCCATAAATCTTTAATGACTAATTCAAGAAGCCGCAAAACAGTGTAAAAGAAAACTGTCTTGCGGCTTTTCATATATAGTAAAGTTTCTAACACGGAAGTGACTTCGTTACCTTTTTTGACTGCACCGGCAATCAATCCTGATACAGTGTGACAACGACATCGCGGCAAAAAGCATCCTGCGCCGCAAGCAAATCCGCGAGCGCGTCAGGCCCCATATATGCCATTGAAAATCCCGCCAGTTCATGGTCGTCAATGCACTTCTGATCTTCCATCGTTTTTTTAAATGCCTCAGCATAAAAATCAATAATCTCCTGAGGGGTATTGGCGGGTGCAACCAATGCACGCGAGGAGCCATACCATGTGTCGATCAGACCCAGCTCCTTCATGGTGGGGACATCGGGATATTTTTTCATACGATTTTCTGTGAAGACAGCGAGCATACGCAGTTCAGGATTGTCCCCCGTTACCATCGAAGTTAGATCGCCGACCTTCGGAACCGAAAAATCCACCTCGTCCTGGCTCAACGCCTGCAACTGGTCGGCTGTCCCGCCATAGGGGACAGCTTTGTATTCAAAACCAGCGGACTTCGCAAATAACTGAGCGCCGGTATGATTAGACGCTCTGTTGCCATTTGTGGAACACTTGAGCTGACGAGTCTTGCAATCATCTATTAAATCCTGCAATGTATTGTAGGGACTGTCGTTTTTAACGACAACAACCGACGGCTCAGAAAGATGGTTGCAGATTGGTACCACACTTTTGATATTAAAGGGTGAATCGGGGTCAAGTGCCAGCGTGGTAAAGGTGGGCAGATTGATAAAGCCTATCGTATAACCATCCGGTTTAGCACGCGCTAACGCCGTATAGCCTATTTTGCCGTCGGCTCCATCAGAGTTTTCAACTACGAGCGATTGCCCAATATACTTTTTAGCATTAGCCAACAACACGCGGGCACTGGTATCGGTTCCTGAACCGGTCTTATAAGCGACAATAACCTTAATATCTTTCGTGGGTTTCCATGTAGACGCCACCGGCGACGAATTTCCAGATGTTCCACTTGATAAATCTCTGGAATTGCCCCACCCACAGCCGGCAACGCCCAAAATAATTGTAACCGCAACAGCAACAGATGATACTTTGTTCATGATAGTTATCACTCTCTATTTTTAATGTTCTGCATGGCCAATGATCAAACATTAGAAGTTGCATGTAAGTAATATGGCATTTTGTCAGTAAGCGATCTTGTATTCGATTTCTACGCACACATGTTTTTAAGTTGCGCAAAAATAAATAACATTCAACAAATTTTATGTTGCCCCACATGCAAAAGTAAATACTTGCCTCGGTTATCAAATCACGTCTTTAATATACTAAAAACAAATGCAGTTCCGTTTTAAATAAACGGATACTGCATTTGCTTTCAACACATACTTTTATGGAACAACACAAAATTAATTCAAATACAAACTGCCTATCAAAGCGCCAATCCCTGAAAACATTATCATGAGTGCAAGAACCAACGCAATCACTCTTTTCACAAGATCACCTCTAATTACGTTTTTATATAGCTATGCAAATATACTAACAAATAGAAAGATTGAAGTCAATCAGGAGAAACCACCCGACAGGTGAAACAATGATTCTTTTAAACGTTTATTGATTTTCAACTGTGCGTTTTTTATCCCAAAATATTTTTTTATTTTTTGACTTACTGGCAAAAATCGGGTAAAATAAAGATGCTAACACTAGCAAGGGAGGTTTTAAAATGTCTGTTATGGTCGTTACAAAGGATAATTTTGAAAAAGAAGTTCTAAAATCCGACATCCCGGTGCTGCTTGACTTTTGGGCGCCCTGGTGTGGTCCTTGCCGTATGGTTTCTCCTGTCGTCGATGAAATTTCGCAGGAAATTTCTCACGCAAAGGTGGGTAAGGTAACGTCGACGAACAGCCGGAACTGGCAGCCCAATTCAAGATTATGAGTATTCCGACGCTGGTTGTCATCAAGGACGGGAAAATTGCTTCTACCACTGTCGGTGCAAAACCAAAAGCGGAAATTTTAAACATGATTAAATAAAAATGATGGGGATCAGGCGGACTGCTAAGCGTCCGCCTTTTTTCTAACGCACATTTGATGTTGTACAAAAATTAGAACCGGGGAGATTTATTGTGAGAGCATTTTTTCCTTTGAGCGCAAAAGCTCATGATCTTAAAACACTTTTGATTATCGTAGTTATCTACATTGCAGCATCGGTTGCAACCGGTATCGTGCTGGGTTTGCTGAGCTGGCTGCCGCTTTTAGGGACAGTTTTTGGCATTGCATCGCAACTGATAGATCTTTATTGCTTGGCTGGTATTGTTGTTGCGATTATGATCTATTTTAAAATTTAGATGTCAATATCCCTTGAAGAGTTGTATTTTTGTTCTGTGGCAATTTTCCATGTATTATTTTTACTATTTTGGATTAAAAATTTTGCCTTTTTTATTTGCATAGAGTATAATGAAGTCACAAAACATCGAAAGTGCAACTTAATGGGGTGAAAATTGTGAAAATCAAAAAAGCAATGAAAAAGCTCTCGTTCGCTGTTCCTGCAAAAATGATCGCCTGCATTTTTCTGGTTATGCTTCTAATGGTCTCCGTTTTGGCGGTAGCACTAACAGATTTGACTAACGGAATGATTGAAAAGCAAGTTGATTTTTTAGCAACTAAAAACGCCTCAATAGCCGGTGAGTATTTAAATACCATGCAGACAACCTCCGACGCGCTATCCCAGGAATTTGAAAGATATCTGTTCTTGGATACAGCAAACGCCGAAATGATGATTAAAAAAGCGTTACATTCGGTACTGGATGATCCTAGGATTTTTTCAGCTTATTTTGCTGCAGAACCGAATCGGTATTTTCCCAACACGCCCGACGGATTATCTTATTATGTCTACCGAGACGGTGACAAGCTCTTGATGGATGTTGGCAATGACTACGCGACCTACCGCGATGGAGATTATTACGCCAGAAGTAAGGAAATGCTCTCAGCACATATAACAGAGCCCTATTCATACCAACTTTCTAACGGCGAGACTCTTTGGCTAATCACCATCAGCAACCCTATTTTTGACCATAATGGCGCCTTCATCGGCGTCGCAAACTGCGATATACTGACTGAAACACTCAATAGCCTACCTTATGACACCAACAATTATGAAACCGCATATAGCTTTATACTGACCAATAATAAAAATCACGTCACCCATACAGCTGATCGTTCGCTCTTTGGGTCACAATTCGAAAGCGATAATGCTGAGCTCTCAAACGCAATTGCTACCGGGCAGGGGCATATGCATTACACTGAAAACCGTGTATTCGGTGGCAATGCTATTGAGATTTTTGAGCCGATTACTGTTAACGGCCTGGATCAAAACTGGTCAAGCGCATTTGTGGTTAACCGCTCAGAGGCACTGGCAGCATCACAACAAATCATCTTGCTGGTGATGGCAATCGCAATTGCCGGAATTGTAGCACTAGCTGTATTGTCAGCGCTTTTGTTGAGAGTATCACTAAAGCCGGTTGCGGGCATTGTTCATTTCTCTCAAGAATTGGGTAAAGGCAATTTGGCAGCTGAGCTGAATATCACGCAGGACAACGAGCTTAGCGACATTGCCGCCAGTTTAAAGGGTACCGCTGCTACATTACAAAATTATATAGGTGAAATCTCTCGTGTTTTAGGGGAGATTTCTCAATGCAATTTAAACATAACAACAAGCGTCAATTTTTCTGGTGATTTTGTGCCGATCAGTACTGCAATGACAGAAATTGTTGAAGCCTTAAACCGGACTATGCAGCGTATTCAGACTATTTCTAATCAGGTTTCTTCCGGAGCCAGCCAGATTTCCAGCGGCGCCCAAGCTATGTCGCAGGGTGCAACTGAGCAGGCGGCTGCCATTCAAGAGCTTTCAGCTTCCATCAGCGAAGTTTCAAAGGGCATTCAAAATAATGCGGCACAGGTTCATCAGGCTGCAAGCCGTGTGGATGAGGCCGTCTTGGGCATCAGCGAGAGCAACAGCTATATGGAAAAGATGCTGCATTCGATGGACGCCATTAACCAGTCCTCTAACCAGATTGGTAAAATCATCAAGGTAATTGAGGATATCGCGTTTCAAACCAATATTCTTGCACTCAATGCGGCAGTGGAAGCTGCCAGAGCAGGCGAGGCCGGCAAGGGCTTTGCCGTTGTGGCAGACGAAGTGCGAAATCTCGCCAGCAAGTCTGCCGAGGCAGCAAAACAGACCACTGCGTTGATAAAAGGTTCAGTTGATGAGGTCACACAAGGTTCTAAAGTCGCGCAGGAGACTGCCAAATCGCTTAAGACCGTCGCGGAGAAAGCAATGCTGGTAAAAACCAACATTGAAGAAATCGATCGTTCCTCCTCGGAACAGGCTTTGGCCATCTCTCAAATTACACAAGGTATCGATCAGGTTTCGGTTGTGGTGCAGACGAATTCCGCCACTGCAGAACAAAGTGCTGCAGCCAGTGAAGAACTGTTTGGCCAGTCTGAAATGCTAAATAACGAACTCAAAAAATTTAAGCTGTGTTTCGATAACACTGAAGAGCCTTTTCTTTTGGATGAGATTGCCCCCGAAGAAATGTCCACTTTTACTTCATCAAAATATTAAAACCAACCCCCTGTCTTTAATTTTTAAGGCAGGGGGTTTTTGCAATCTCTCAACTCTTGATACCTTCTCGGCAAATAAGCGACTCTTCGCCCCCGTGAAGAAAGGCTTGCCATTCATTCAAAAACAATGCGTCTTTTAAGAACACATAGTTAAATTCTCGCTGGGCCTGCATACAATCCAGGCGCAGCTTTTTTAGCTTACCGTTTTTTAATTCGGCGTGCACCACCGGCTCATACAAAAATGCAATACCAATTTGATCGCAGACTAGTTGTTTAATAACTGCAAAATCGCTAATAACGGTGGTCTGCGCAATACTTTCAAACGAGTAGTTGTGCTGCTTTAAAAGCTGCTCAAAAATGGCGCGAGTGCCCGAACCTGGCTCTCGGATGATAATATTCTGCGTCATAATATCGTCTATTGTCAGCACACGGTCGGCCAGCGGGTGATCTGCAGCGCACACGCCGAAAAACGTCTCGTTTTTATAGAGCCGATACCCATATTTTGACTTATCAAAAAATCCTTCAACCACAGCAAAATCAAGCTCTCCGCGTTCAAGCAAGCCAAGCAATGTATGGGTGTTATCCACTTGAAGGCTGAGTCGGCGTTCGGGATTCTCTCGCAGATAGGCGCTGAGTATTGGCCCGATGACAAATTCGCCTATAGTCTTAGTTGCCCCAATCCGCATAACGGGTTGCTGCTTTCGCCCTTGTCGCATGCGTTCTTGTATGCATTGGCTGTTATATGACATCGAAAGCGCAAAATCCCGCAGCCGCTCACCCTGTGGGGTTAGCGATAGCGTCTTACCAATGTAAGAAAACAGCTTACAGTCGTATTCCTCTTCAAGGTAGCGGATATGTTGCGTGACCGTAGGC
>JAEWNU010000150.1 GCA_023456995.1 Bacillota bacterium | reverse complement strand
GGTCAGATTTTATCTCTAAGACTATTTAATTTATTGGTATAGGTTTTATTTATATAAACATTAAATAAAAACAGAGGTTAAATCTGAAAGCTATGAGAACATCATTGAATAACACCTTAATTTAAAGCTGAATACACGAAATTTATAAGCAGAGCAACACAAATGCACTGTAGTAACTAAATAGTAACTTTAACTATTCTGCAAACACTTATTATTAGCAAAAAGCAGTGAAGAAAAGAATGTGCTCGTCTGTTCAACAGACATGGCTAAGTAGTAGCTAAACTCAAATATAGTAAACAAAAAACCTTACTGTGTCATACATAAAATGTATTTACAATAAGGTTTTGTGGAGCTGCTAACGCGATTCGAACGCGTGACCTCGTCCTTACCAAGGACGTGCTCTACCAACTGAGCCATAGCAGCGAATTAAGTTTTAGTATCTACGGTTTGAAGAAGCGAGCACTTACTTACCAAGGACGTGCTCTACCAACTGAGCCATAGCAGCATATTTGGTTTTTGTAAGTCGTTTGTGCAACGTTGATTATTATAGCGGATAGTTTATCGCTTGTCAATATAATTTAATTATTTCCTTTTATAATTTTTTATTTCAAATTTTGACCTGCTTTTTCAAATTATAACATGGTTTTAATGTAAAAATCAAGGCTTTATGACACAAGCGCACAGCCAAAGACTGTGCGCTTGTGCAAAGAGCCGTATAATTGAGTATCTTTTAGAAATTTTGAATTATGCGACGCTGGGCATTGTGGAAGTATGGCGGGCACCCTTGGTTGTATAGCGCGGTGTGGTATGCACGCAACGCTTTGAACCGCTGAGTGCCTTACATGTTTTGTTAGAAAAGGCCATTGCAACAAGTGCTGCCGACACGCAGACAGCCGCCAATAAGATAATAACGGTCAGCAAGCCGCATCGTAAGATATTCTGTGTACGGCGTTCGTTTTGCAAGCAAACAAATACGGCTTCCGAGAGTGGAATAGCGGTGTCTCCAGAAGGCGTCGTAATAATGGCGGTGTCCGCCAGAAAGTGCGCTTGCGCTGTAACCGGCTGCGCTTCGGCACTGCGATATGTAATCTGATACGCAACAGGGTACAAGCGGGAAACCATATTGGCAGAAAAGGTTTGGATACGGGGCAGGCCTATTCCTATCATTAAAGAAAGGACTGCGGCGGCAATAAGGCACAACACAGAAAACTTTTTGTTTATTCTTTTCATATTTAATCTCCTCCTAAAATGGCGAAGTGGAACAACTGTTCTTTTGCACACTATACCACGAACGCATGTTCTAAAACAAGGGGTTTATTAAAAAATAGAAGAAATATTTTCTAAAAATTATTTAAATACTGACTCCAAAAGGCGTGCTGAATCGGGCGGGGAATACTGCCAACGATCCATGTGGTCACCCTCAAAGAAGTAGTGCAGCGGTGCCGGGGGATACTGGGCGACAAAAGCGTCAACAATAATGAGCTTCACCTTCATTTTCTGCGGTATCAGGCTTTTGATATAGACGCTGGCGTGCTGTGAACAGCTAACCTGTGCGCGTGGCTCAGCCAGACCAGCCAGATTTGGGGTTAGCTCCACAAATATGCCGTAAGATTCTACCGATCGGATGATGCCTGCAACTGTTTCTCCCGCCGAAAAGCGGGACGCATTTTCAGCCCAGGTGCCTAGCAGTTCTTTGTGGGTCAGGCAGATTCGGCCAGAAGGTTCAATGTCACGCACCACAACGCGAATGTCCTGCCCGAGGGTAAAGCGATCACGTGGGTGTGAGATGCGCGAAACCGAAATAGCATCGATAGGGATCATCGACGAAATGCCACAACCGATGTCCACAAAGCAGCCAAACCCTTCCAGATGGGTGGTGCGTGCGCGGATGACATCTCCGCGATGTAAGCGAGACAGATACTCCTCAGTACAGCGCTGCTGTGCGGCGCGGCGTGAGAGCATGGGCGTAACCTGCCCGCCAATTGTTTCAAATCCGACAACCATAAAGCAAACCGGTTTGTTGACGCGGGAGATCATAGCAATATCGCGTGTTTCGCCGCTTTTTATGCCCAATGCGCCTTCTTCCCTCGAGATGATGCCTTTAAGTCCACCGCCCAGCTCGACGATAAGATTGTGGGAAGAATCGCATATAATGGCGCGCCCTTCAAGAATGTCGCCATTTTTAGACGCTTCCGAAAGCGCGAAGAGATTAGAGATGCGCAGGGTGTTTTGTGTGGTCTCAATCAGATGACCTTCGGGATAAAATTCCATTTGCGGATGCCCCCTCTTTTTTGACACGGCAGGGTGTGGATATCCTGCCGATTCTATGTTTATTCCTGTGAGAGAGGGTTTAGAAGCAGTGGTTAAATTAATAGAATTTATTTGGCGAATATGGGTTTAAGACACGGCTCTTTTTATAGAGGTATATGACAGTGGGTGGGTATAAAAAATATTTGCCAGTGCAGCCTGACATCTGTTATAATAACAAATTGAAGTAGTGTAAGGAGGGGAAACCGATGGATGTACGGGTAGGTGATACCCTGCTGATGAAAAAGCCGCATCCCTGCGGAGCAAAAGAATTTTTGGTTTTGCGTTCAGGCGCCGATTTTCGCATCCGCTGCAAAGGCTGTGGGCGCGAGGTTATGGTGCCACGCCCAAAGGTTGAGCGCCATATTAAACAGATTATTCATCCCGAGCCCCCCATAGAAGGATAAACGGAGGAAGATTATGCTCGATAAGATAAAATCCGCTGAGCTGCGATATGATGAAATCAGCCGCAAGCTCATGGACCCTACCGTCATCAACGACAATGCACAATATAAGTCGTTGATGAAGGAATATAAGACGCTGGCCCCACTCGTAGAAAAATACCGCGAATATCAGGATGCCAAGGTTGCCAACGACGAGGCGCGCGAACTGCTCGAAGAAGCCGGGCTTGACCGTGAGCTTAAAGAAATGGCGCAGGAGCAGCTGCTTGAGAGCCAGAGGTCAATCGACCATTACGCCGAGGAACTTAAAATATTGCTGCTGCCCAAGGACCCCGACGATGACAAGTCCGCCATTGTGGAAATACGCGGTGGCGCAGGCGGCGAGGAAGCGGCGCTTTTTGCCGCCTCACTCTACCGTATGTATTGTATGTATGCTGACTCAAAGGGGTGGAAAAGCGAGCTGATTTCCTGCAACGAAACCGAACTGAACGGCTTTAAAGAGGTGTGCTTTATGCTTGAGGGTGAATCCGCTTTTTCGCGCATGAAGTATGAAAGCGGCGTTCACCGTGTGCAGCGCGTTCCGGATACTGAGGCTTCTGGGCGTATTCATACCTCCACCGTGACGGTGGCGGTATTGCCCGAGGTTGAGGATGTCGAAATCGATATCAACCCTGGCGACCTTCAGATTGACACTTACCGCGCGAGCGGTGCAGGCGGCCAGCACGTCAACAAGACTGAATCGGCCATCCGAATTACACATCTGCCTACCGGTATGGTGGTGGAGTGCCAGGATGAACGCAGTCAGCACAAAAACCGCGAGAAGGCAATGACGGTGCTGCGCTCGCGTCTGTATGAGAAGATGCAGCAGGAGCAGACTGACCAGATTGCGGCCGACCGCCGCAGTCAGGTGGGGACAGGCGATCGCTCAGAGCGCATCCGCACTTATAATTTCCCGCAGGGACGTCTGACCGACCACCGCATCGGGTTGACCCTTTACAAGCTTGATTCAATAATGAACGGCGACCTGGACGATATTTTTTCGGCGCTGATCACTTATGATCAGACCGAGAAACTCAAACGTTCGGCAGAAGGGCAGGCGTAGTGAACGTGCCTATAACACAGGTGCTTAGCTGTGATGAGAATGGCGTGCAGGCGGCGGCAGCACTGCTGCAGGCTGGTCATGTAGTCGCCATCCCCACTGAAACAGTATATGGGCTTGCCGCCAACGCACTGAATGAAGCTGCCGTAAAAAAAATATTTTCGGTCAAAGGACGTCCGCAGGATAACCCTTTGATAGTTCATATCAGCGACTTGGATATGTGGTCATCTCTGGTTGCGGACTTACCTAAGCATGCGCTCGCACTGGCGGATGCCTTTTGGCCGGGGCCGTTGACCATTATTTTGCCTAAAAGCGATTTAGTGCCCGCTACAACAACGGCGGGGATGGACTCGGTGGCAGTGCGCATGCCTTCGCACCCAGCTGCCCGTGCCGTGATTAAAGCGGCAGGGGTACCGCTGGCAGCGCCCTCGGCCAATCTTTCGGGCTCGCCTTCGCCGACGACAGCACAGCATTGTTTAAAGGATCTGAACGGAAAAATTCCACTGGTTTTAGATGGTGGTTCCTGCGACGTCGGCATTGAATCGACGGTGGTATCGCTGGTGGAAAAGCCGGTTTTATTGCGACCAGGCGCCATTACGGCTGAGATGCTGTCCAGAGTGCTAGGTGAAACTGTTGCCATATCCGAAGCGGTCAGCAGGCCGCTCAAAGCGGGGGAGCGCCCAACGTCGCCAGGCATGAAATACCGACATTACGCACCCCGGGCGCGCGTCATTTTAGTTGAGTCGGATCTAGAAACCTATATTAAACTCCTTAATAACGCCGCGGAGCCTAAAACCTACGGATTGGTGTTTGAGGGTGAACAGCAGTTAGCGCTAAAGCCCTGCATCACCTATGGCCGGGCGCATGACGCGGCCAGCCAGAATCGGGAACTGTTTGCATCGTTGCGGCAGCTTGACGATTGTGGTGCAAAATTTGTTTACGCCCGTTGCCCTGACCGAGACGGCGCGTCTCTCGGGGTTTATAACCGCATGCTTCGCGCTGCGGCTTTTGAGGTGATTAAGCTATGAGAAGAATTTGCGTGATCGGCCTGACTGGGCAGACCGGCGCCGGTAAATCTAGTGTTTCTAAGATCATCCGCTCGCAAGGTATTACAGTTATCGACTGCGACGCGGTTTCGCGCGAAGTGGTTGCCAATGAGAAAGGCTGCCTGGCCGATATGGCCTTGGAATTTTCAATTGCCATTTTGAATATGGATGGGACGTTAAACCGCAAAAGACTTGCTGAAATCGTTTTCGGCGATTCAAAAAAGCTTGAGCGACTTAACGCGCTGATCTTTCCGTATATCCGTAGCTATTTAAAAGATAAACTTGAATTACTTGAAGCACAGGGCGAGCGCGTTGTGGTGCTCGATGCCCCGACCCTATTTGAAAGCGGCATTGACGCCGACTGTGATTCGGTGATTTCGGTTATTGCGCCCGAGGCACTGCGCCTCAATCGCATCGTCGTGCGCGACCATCTGACCGATGAAGAGGCACGCCGCCGCATCGCTGCGCAACATAAAGATTCCTTTTACACCACGCGCTCACAGATTGTCATTATCAACGACAAGGATGAGCAGGAGCTGCATGTTAAAACGCTTGAGCTTGTTGGAATGCTTCATCGCGCTATGCGTGAACAGTGCTGCCATAATCTGAAGGGTGGCACAGAGGAAGAAGCTCCTGCGCTCGAAAACCAGGAGAGTGCCGAATGACGCGCGGTCGCAAAGGGCACAGAATCAAACGCCGCGCCGTTATGTCGCTGTTTGGGCTGGCACTAGCGTTGTTGGCGGGCTGGTTGGCACTGCAATGGGTCTATCCGCTCAAGTATGCCGATACAGTCGAGCAGTATGCGGCTGAATACGGGCTTTCCCCCGCACTTGTATACGGTATTATTCATACCGAAAGCAGGTTCCGACCGGAGGCAGTCTCGCCTATTGGTGCGCGCGGGTTGATGCAGATAACCGAAGAGACTTTTGAGTGGGCGCGCTGGCGCTGCGGCGACAACGAGACCACTTATGAACAGCTATTTGAACCCCAAACCAACATTCGTTATGGTACCTATATTTTTTCGCTGCTGCTAAAGGAGTTTGGCCAGCCGGAAGAAGCGCTAGCGGCCTATCACGCGGGATGGGGCAGCGTTAAGAATTGGCTCTCAACCAAAGAATACAGCAGCGATGGCGTCACGCTTTTGAATATTCCGTTTAAAGATACCGCACAATATGTTCCGAGAGTAAAACACGCCGCGCAAGTGTACGCGAAAGTTTATGGCAAGCGGTAATCTAATATTTTTAAATGCGGTGCAAAGGCACCCGGCTTAATAAGGAGGAGCATCATGACAGAAAAGAAGAAGTCTGAGGCACAGCTTTTGAAGGAACGGCTTTGCTATACGCCTAAAAATGCGGGCGAGTTGCTAGACGACAGCGAATGGGAAAAAGCCGACTTGTTTTGCGAAGGATATAAAAAGTTTCTTAACCTTGCCAAAACGGAGCGCGAGGCGGTGGAAGTTGCTATTTCTATGGCGCGCGAGAAGGGGTTTCGCGCGTTTGACCCTCGCGTTCAATATAAGCCCGGCGACCGCGTGTTCTATAATAACCGCGGCAAGGCGCTTGTACTTTGCACCATCGGTACCGAACCGTTGGAAAACGGCGTAAAGATTGTCGCCTCACACATTGACGCGCCGCGTATCGACCTAAAGCCCCGCCCGCTTTATGAAGAGACGCAGCTTGCAATGTTTAAAACCCACTACTATGGTGGCATTAAGAAATATCAGTGGACTGCAATTCCGCTTTCCCTGCATGGCGTCGTCATGCGCGCCGACGGTGAGCGGATATCGGTCATTATCGGGGAGGATGATGGTGACCCAGTCTTTACCATTACCGACCTGCTGCCGCACTTGGCTACCGAGCAGATGCAACGCAAGGGCGTTGAGATCATCAAGGGCGAGGCGCTCAACGTTTTGGTCGGCGGTAGAATGTTCCGCGACGATAAGGAGAGCGAGCGGGTCAAGCTGGCTATTCTGAAATTGTTCAATGATAAGTATGGCCTGACCGAAGCAGATTTTCTCTCGGCTGAGCTGACGATGGTACCGGCTTTCAAGGCCAGCGACGTTGGGCTGGACCGCAGCTTTGTCGGTGCTTACGGCCACGACGACCGCGTCTGCGCTTACACTTCGCTGATGGCGGCGCTACAGGTTAAAAATCCTGGTCGTACTGTTGTGACGGTGCTTGCCGACAAAGAAGAAATCGGCTCTGAGGGCAACTCAGGTCTACAGTCTAAATTTTTGCAGTATTTCATTGAGGATTTGGCAGCGCCCTTCGGCCTCGCTGGCAGAACGGTGCTTTCAAAATCAAGTTGCATGTCTGCAGACGTTAACGCCGCATATGACCCGACCTACGGCGAGGTGCACGAGAAGAACAACGCCTGCTATTGCAACTATGGCGTTGTAATTACCAAATATACCGGTTCGCGCGGCAAGGCTTCCACCAGCGATGCTTCAGCAGAATTCATGGGTGAGATCAGAAGTTTGCTCGACGGCGCTAAGATTCAGTGGCAGACGGGTGAACTTGGCAAGGTAGATGCCGGCGGTGGCGGTACAGTAGCTATGTATATCGCGGCGCTCAACGTTGATGTGGTGGATGTCGGCGTGCCGGTGCTTTCAATGCATGCGCCGTTTGAGGTGGTTGCCAAAAGCGATGTTTATCAAACCTACCGCGCTTTTGTAGAGTTTAACAAGTAAAAGTAATAAGGCAAAGCCCGGCGTGCGTGATCAGCATGGCCGGGCTAATGTATATATCGGGTGATATTTTGAAGGAGTATTGCTTATGAAGTGTCTGATAGTGATGGGCAGTCCAAGGAAAAAGGGGAATACAGCTTCGCTTTTAAAACCTTTTGTGCAGGCACTGACCGATGGCGGTGCCGAGCATGAGCTGATCTGGCTCTATGATCGGACAATTCACCCGTGTACGGCATGCAGAGCCTGCCAGACCGACTGGTCCAAGTTTGGCTGCCAGTATGACGATGATATGCAGGGGATTTATGATAAAATTCTTGCCAGTGACGTCATTATACTGGCGACACCCATCTATTCATGGTACTGCACGCCGCCGATGAAGGCGATGCTTGACCGTTTGGTCTACGGGATGAATAAATACTATGGTGATCAAAAGGGGCCGGCATTATGGGTGGGCAAAAAGTTGGCGATAATCGTAACCTGCGGCTATCGTCCCGAAAAAGGCGCAGACCTGTTTGAAACTGGTATGATCCGTTATTGCAAGCACTCTCAATTAACTTATATGGGCATACTATGCGAACGGGATTTGGGTTATAATTATGACTTTATGAATAGCGACAAGGCCGAGCACGCCCACGCGTTTGCAAAAAAGCTACTGCTCGAATAGGAATTATACATATGAACCGCCGATAACCTACAATGGACTGCATTAAGGTTATCAAAGCCATTGAGTTTGCGAGCGTACTTATTACAATGGTTGCTGCATCATAATGGCATATGAGCGGGGTCTGTCGAAATAGCCGGAGATATTGTTAAAAAGAACGGTTGTAACTATTTTGCCTGTATTTTCATATCTTGTTGACAGGAGGGGTAGCTATGACAGGTTGGATGGTTTTGATCACAATTTTTCTGTTTTTGGCAGCGTCCGCAGTTGGATGCTATCCAGGTAGACTGCGCGCAGCAAAATATTTAACAGCTTCTGCGGGCGTTTTTATGGCGCTGACGGCGGTATCATCGCTGGTTTTTAAGGAAAATATGTTTTCAGATGCGCTCGTAGTGCCAGCGGCACTCTGGCTGCGTGCGGTTCTGGCCATAGCGGTTTGCGCCGGTTTGGGCATACTGCTCGCACGGCTAATCGGCGACAAAAACAAATAAAAAAATTGCATATAATTAGTAGAAAATGCCAACCATTTATAGGCTGGCATTTTTTTGTAATAAAATAAAAAACCTTTCGCTCTTGCAGAAAGGTTACAAAAGTGGTAAAATATTTTTTTGCAAAAGGTAAAAATAGTCCTCAAAAGTATTGACATTGCTGTCAAATAAGAATATACTAGTATACTGTATCATAATGGGTGTATATGCCTTTAGCAAAGTATATCTTAACACACCCTAAATAAAAAAGCAATAGAAATTTACAAACTGGCAAAGCGTTTCCGTGTATTTTTTGAGCTTTAAATAATCATAGACGAATGGAGTGAGCGAAACCTATGTTGCAGGTGAAACCCGTCAACCTTGGCAAAAACGTTCGCATGAGCTTCGGCAAAATTA
>JAEWNU010000149.1 GCA_023456995.1 Bacillota bacterium | reverse complement strand
GCCCTCCGCTTGTTTAAAAATACTATTGTAGAGAAAAGTTTCATAAAATCTAGCAAGTAACGCTGGTGGATCAAAACACTCTTGCAGACCGTATTTGTGCGGAAATCCCCGCAAGGAGTTCCCTGATAGCATGCCAAGTAGCATTTTTTATTTAAATCTTTAAATAGACTCCAGAGAGCCGACCATATGGCCGGTTCTTTCTTTTTATTTTTTGAATAACAATTTTACAGCGCGGGTAGAATGAAAGGGTATGAGCCTTTATCCCACTGATTTTAGGGAGGATTTTTAATGCTTCGTGCCATGATCCTTGTTCTCACCCTACTGCTTGTCACGCTTTCGGCGGCCTATCTGGGTCAAGACGAGCAATTGACACAGGTTTTGAGGATGTCCAAAACACCTGTGACCAGCATACCCGCGGAATCATCGGAGCCCCCCGCCAGCTCCAAGCCTGAACCCGAATCAACTAGTCAATCATCTGTTTCCCAGAGTAGCAGCACTTCACCCCGCTTTGTAATGGATGAACCACTCACCAACCCCATTCCGCCCGCAGAGGCAGAAATGTCAGATTCCTCAGAATCCTCCGGTGACTCTTTGCCGGATCCTTCGGCGCACGCACTGCTTTACCCCGTCGATGGTGAAAGCTCAAAGCCCTACGAGCTTATTCCACCCTCAGAAGAAGAAAAGCTAAAGGCAGCAGAACCCTACGTCAAAGAGCTTTTCGCATTAAAAGACCGCAATGTCCGCGCCTACGGTGAGCTGGCTGACGAGGCACTTTCAGAATATTTAAGCCTTGCTCCCGACAAACGTTCCGCCGCACTTCCTTCCCTGATGGAAAAATATATGCCGCGTGTGACCGCACTTGAAGCAGAAAGCGATGCTCAATCTGAAGCAATTTTATTAAAGATGTCCGCAGCACTTGCCGCCATAGGCGCAGACGATTCCATCGTAAAAGACGCTCGCGCCGCCTATAAAAGGTCAAAACAAGAGCAGATGGCGCATTATACCGAGTTGTTTTCATCCCTGCCCTCCTAAAGTGTAAAACGCACCGGCAAATTGCCGGTGCGTTTTGTTTTAGCTTTCCATGGGATGAAGGGTAAAGAGAATATTGCGATAAAGCTCCAAGTTCTTAGTGTCATCAACCGGTACATCCACTTTGATAGTCATAGCGTAAAACTTTTCATTCATCTGGTCATTGCACATGTAAAAGCGCAGCGCATGATTGCCGCTCTCTTTATCGATAAACTCAAAATAAAACGCATTCCAGCCGCCATCAAATGCAACACCTTTTTCATCCACAATCAAGTCATATCCAAAATCCTCAACAATATTCTTTTTGAGGCCCTCATAATAAACGTCGGTGGTGAAAAAGGTCGACTTCATCTGGTTAAGCTGCTCCTGGGGATCATTTGTATTGTATTGCGCCGCCAAATCCGCCGGTGCTGTCGTTATGGCAACCGACCCATATACTTTGTCAGATTCGGCTTCATGCATGTCAAAGAGCGAATCAAAGCCATTGTCGCCCAACCAGTCGGTATCAGTACCTTGTGCAAAATTCAAACCGAAGTGCTGCTTGGTCACCGAACCCGTTCGCGGTTCGTAGTCCATGGTAAACAGTGGATCATCTAACTGCTTAAACACAAAACGTCCATTTTCAATATGGCTGACAGTTCCTGCCGAGGAACTGCTCTGCGAAGATGAAGAAACCGCTGAAGAGCTGGATGGCGCAGATTTGCAAGACGCCAATAAAACCATTGCCAGCAGCAGTGCAACGCCTTTTTTTAACATGAATAATCTCTCCGTTTCAAATTACAGTTGCATTTATCTTTCCTATTATACGACAATTTACGCAATTTGAATAGCGCTAATATAGGGTAAGAAATGGATAAAAAGTAAAACAATCGTTAAAAAGCACCAAAAGGTCATTAACCTTTTGATGCTTTTAATTAAACGTTACTGATTTTCCCCACGCATCGATTCCTTAATGCGATCGAAAAAGCTCTTGCGCTTCTCATAATTTCGGTCTGACAGCGTACCCTCAAAGTCACGCAGCGCCTGCCTTTGCTTATTGTTAAGCGATTTTGGCACCTCGACCGTTACGCGCACAAACTGGTCGCCTTTTCCACGGCCGTTGATGAAGGGGACACCCCGCCCTTTAAGGCGGAACACCGTCTGGGGTTGTGTACCCTCAGGTATTGTATACTTCACCTTACCCTCCAGCGTCGGAACGGTGATTTCATCGCCCAGCGCCGCCTGCATAAATGTGAGGGGAATATCACACCAGATGTCGTAGCCATCCCGTTCAAAGACAGGGTCAGGCCGCACCGAAACGGTGATGTTGGCGTCTCCCGCCGGGCCGCCGTTTAAGCCCGCATCGCCTTGACCGCGCAACGTAAAGGTCTGGCCGTGGTTGATGCCTGCCGGAACAGTCACCGTCAGTTTCCGCTGCTTTCTCACACGGCCCTGTCCGCTGCAATCTGGGCAGGGGTCTTTGATAACCTTACCCTTGCCGCCGCAATGCGGACAGGTCTTTTGAACCTGCATCGTGCCTAACATCGTGCGCTCGGTGGCGCGTATACTGCCCGAGCCGCCGCAAGTGGGACAAACGTCGGGGTTGGTGCCCTTCTTTGCGCCTGACCCCGCGCAGGTTTCGCACGTTTCAAGGTGTGGGACCGAAATATCCTTTTGGCAACCCAGCGCTGCTTCTTCAAACGACAGCGACAGCGTCAGCCCAATATCGCGTCCACGGATTGGTCCGTTGGGGTTGCGGGTGCGCGTCGAGCCGCCAAATCCGCCAAAGAAACTTCCAAACAGGTCACCTAAATCTATGTCCTCAAACCCGCCACCGAAGCCCCCGGCCCCTGCGCCATAACTCGGGTCCACGCCTGCATGACCAAACTGGTCATAGCGAGCGCGCTTTTGCGGATCTGAAAGTATTTCGTAAGCCTCGCCCACCTCTTTAAATTTCGCTTCAGCCTTTTTGTCCCCCGGATTCATATCGGGGTGGTATTGCTTGGCCAGCTTTCGGTAGGCTTTTTTAATTTCATCATCCGAGGCACCTTTGGACACGCCCAGCACCTCATAAAAGTCCTG
>JAEWNU010000148.1 GCA_023456995.1 Bacillota bacterium | reverse complement strand
CGGCTGATTGATGGTCGCCTCCACAATATGCACGCGGCTGTATAGATCGGGCGTATACGCTTTTACCCCCGCCGCCAGACACCATGGCGCAGGCGACGCATGGACATATTTGGCGTTCAACACACTGAATACGACTGCACCCGTCACAGCTTATCACCCTCTCTATAAAAATAGCCCGCCCTGAGCGTCATGCACGACTGGTTCATCTCACTCGCCCTTTGCCGCAAGGATATCCGCCTGAATGCGGCGGCGGGTATCATCAAACAATAACTCCTTGTTGTGGCGAAAATAAGCGTCGCAACCAAAATGCTCAACATACCACGAGGTGTTATAGCCAGCCGTAATTTCGGTGACAAACAGCACCAACTCCTGACTGTCGCCAAATGCCTGCTCCAGATAGCGAAAAGCATTGTCAAAATATCTGCCCGCTGTTTCGCCGGCGCTTTTTCGCGCGTTCACTTCCTCCTGAAACCAACCTCGCACAGCGTCCAACTCGCCACCATCAGCGATGTTTTTCGCTATCAATCGTTCGCGGTATCGGGTTAGGCATTCAATGGCCCGCTGTGTGCGCCCGCGCTTTTCCTTGTCAAGCTGACCTGCCTCGGCAGCACGCGCCAAATCCTCACGGCGGTGCTGCGCAAGCCCTTCCAGAATGCTGATGGCGGGTTCCCCTGCCGAGAGCCGCTCTTTAAAGCCCAGAAGATCAGCGTAAAGCAGCTCGGTCAACGCGTCCTGTTCGCGCGTCAGTCCGGCCGATTCCGACAGGCGGGCGAGCAGCAGCCCCAGCACCGAGAGCTTTTCGTCAAAGGGTGCGGCTTTAAGCTCTGAAACTGTAATGGCGTGCCACTTGCCCTCGATAATCTCATCAACATGATAGGTTTTCTGGTATTTATAATAAAGGTCCAGATATCCGGCAAAATCGCGAGCGATGCGGGGCAGCTGAATATATTGCCCCACGACTTCGCGGTCGAGCTTTAGCCCAAGTTGCTCATAGACCAAAAGCAACTCGCTTAAATCCTCCCAGCCGCGGGCGGTGGCAAATTCCATGCCGTCCACGCTGGTTTCAATTCGGTAAAAGTTCTCCTTTTTAATGTCCAGATAAGAAATGATCGCACCATGCAGGTTTTGCCGGTAGGCGTATTCCTTCCAGACTGAAAAATCTTCTTTGACGTCGATGCGCTTGACGCGGTCGAGGGTCACGACGTCAAAATCGCGCACCGATTTGTTATATTCCGGCGGGTTGCCCGCTGCCACGATAATCCAGCCATCCGGCAGGCGCTGATTCCCGAACGTCTTGTTTTGCAGGAATTGAAGCATCATGGGTGCCAGCGTTTCGGAGACGCAGTTGATCTCGTCGAGGAAAAGTATGCCCTCGCGGATGCCGGTGCTTTCCATCAGCGTGTAAACCGCAGCCAGAATTTCGCTCATGGTGTATTCGGTCACGGCATATTCCTTGCCGTCAAAGCGCCGCTTTTCAATAAAGGGCAAGCCCATGGCGCTTTGGCGCGTGTGGTGAGTGATGGTGTAGGAAATAAGCCCCACGCCGGTCTCGGCGGCAATCTGTGCCATAATCTGAGTCTTGCCGATGCCGGGAGGGCCCATCAGCAGCACGGGACGCTGACGGTTGACGGGGATGAGATAGTTTCCCTGACCATCCTTCGCCAGATACGCCCGCAGGGTATTGGTGATCTCCTGTTTTGCTTGCTTAATATTCATGGTATTCCTCCGTTATACGTCCTCATAAATACGGCGATTCAGCCCAGATCTGCTCCTCATCCCCCATCGGAGCGGGGTTTGCGGCCTTTGATAATTCCGATTCTGTCAGCGAAAGGCGGATGGCCCAGGGCGGCACTTCCACCGAAATGAGCGGCGGCTCCATCATGATAAACGCCGTCTCATAGGGCGGGCGCTTTTTCGGGTAGATGCCCATGCCGTCGGTAAAATAAATCAGCCCCCGAAGCCCCGGCAGCTCTCCTGCCGCCCGAAGCTGCTCCACGTGGGCAAAAACAGGGCGAAAATCGGTAGCGCTGCCGCCAGCCAGCTGGAAATTGTTCATATAGTCCTCCAGCTGCCCCAGATCACGGATGGCGGTGTCGTTTCGCACCTGATCATCGCACTGGATGATGCGGATATTTACCTTGGTCGAAAACGTCTCGGTGCTGCGCAAAATGGAATAGGTGGAGGCCAGAAACTGCCGCACCAGCTCGCCCGAGGTGGAAAGAGAGGTGTCCACCGCGATGACAAAGTCCTGAATACGCTTTTCCTCGCGAGTTTCGGGTGGCTCAACCAGTGGCATATTACCGAAAAGCCGCAAACCGTAGCTATAAAACCCGTAGTCGAAGGCGTCGCCATCCACGCCGATAACCTCCCGTGGAATCGCAAACCGCCGCAGAAAATCGCGGTAATCCACGCCCTCTCGGTTGGCGACCTTCACCTGCTCATACACCGCCTCGCCGCCGGTGGAACGCCCCGACATCACCGTTTCAAGCCCCGTCTGGGTGCGTTGGGACATGTCGTTCCATTTTTCGTCCTGCCGGTCGCTCTGCTCCTTCTGCTCACGGGTTTCAGGTGTCCAAAGCCCGTGGTCGTCCTCAAAAAATGCCCGCTGAAGCTGAGTCAGCTCCTGCTCCGGCAGTTGGCGGCGCAACAGCTCGTAGTAGATGCCCTCCGCAGTCAACACCCGCATGTGGGCCCGCAAATCGCCATAAAGACCGCGGCGCATCGGCGCGACAACGCCCTTTAGACAGGGGTAATCCTCCGCCAAGGCATCCAGAATGCTCTCGACGGCGATGTCACAGGCCAAGTCCCACAGCACGCTGTCTCTTCCGCGCTTTTTGGCCAGATGGCGCAGCATACAGTG
>JAEWNU010000147.1 GCA_023456995.1 Bacillota bacterium | reverse complement strand
GCGCAACAGGGTGTGAACCGCTGCATTTGCCTCGGGGGTAATACGCCCGTCTGTTCCGATCGATTCGAGCAGAATATCCGATCCAAGGTTGGAAGTCATAATAATAATTGTATTTTTAAAATCGACTGTGCGACCCTGAGAATCCGTTATTCGCCCATCATCAAACACTTGAAGCAAGACGTTAAAAACATCGGGATGGGCCTTTTCAACTTCGTCAAACAGGACGACAGAATAAGGCTTCCTTCGTACCGCTTCGGTGAGCTGCCCGCCCTCGTCATAACCGACATATCCGGGCGGTGCGCCGATGAGACGCGACACGGAGTATTTCTCCATATACTCGCTCATATCAATACGAACCATGTTGCGCTCGTCGTCGAATAGTGCTTCGGCCAGCGTTTTAGCAAGCTCCGTCTTACCCACACCGGTTGGACCTAAAAACAAGAACGTACCAATGGGGCGGTTGGGGTCGGCGATACCGGCACGAGAGCGCAAAATCGCTTCGCTAACCCGCTCTACAGCTTCGTCTTGGCCAATGACGCGGCGGTGCAGTACCTCGGGTAGCGCCAAAAGCTTTTCACGTTCGCCTTCCACGAGTTTTGCTACCGGAATACCGGTCCAACGCGCCACAATTTTTGCTATCTCCTCGTCGGTAACGCGGTCGCGCAGCAGAGTGGCCCCGCCGGACTTCGCCGATTTTTCTTCCTCGGCGGCCAGCTGTCGCTGAAGGTTGGGCAGTACGCCGTATTTGAGTTCCGCTGCTTTGTTCAGGTCATAGCTGCGCTCCGCGGCTTCGATCTGGGCGTTGGTCTTCTCAATGTCTTCCTTTAAACGATGCACACCGGAGATGGCTTTTTTCTCCTCCTCCCACTGCGCTTTTTTCTCGTTCATGTCGTCGCGCAGGCGAGAAAGCTCTTTTTGAAGGTTTGCCAGCCGCTCCTTGGATTGTGTGTCAGTTTCCTTTTTAAGTGCAGCCTCCTCAATTTCGTGCTGGATAATCTTACGAGAAATCTCGTCAATTTCGGTGGGCATAGAATCGATTTCGGTACGCAGCATAGCACAGGCTTCGTCAATGAGGTCGATGGCTTTATCCGGTAGAAAACGGTCGGTGATATATCGGTCGGAGAGGGTAGCTGCCGCAATGATGGCGGGGTCGGTAATGCGCACGCCATGGTAGACCTCATAGCGCTCTTTAAGCCCGCGAAGAATGGCAATAGTGTCCTCAACACTTGGCTGGTCGACCATAACGGGCTGGAACCGGCGCTCAAGGGCTGAGTCCTTTTCAATGTACAGCCGATATTCATTTAAGGTCGTTGCGCCGATACAGTGCAGCTCACCTCGAGCCAGCATTGGTTTTAAGAGGTTGCCAGCGTCCATTGAACCTTCGGTTTTGCCGGCGCCCACGATGGTGTGCAGTTCATCAATAAACAGGACAATTCTGCCGTCGCTGGATTTAACCTCGTTTAACACTGCTTTTAGGCGCTCTTCAAACTCGCCACGATATTTTGCGCCCGCCACCAGTGCGCCCATATCTAACGCGAAAATAGTCTTGTCGCGTAAAGTTTCCGGAACGTCACCGCGCACAATACGCTGAGCAAGCCCCTCTGCAATGGCGGTTTTGCCGACGCCCGGCTCGCCAATGAGACAAGGGTTGTTCTTAGATTTACGCGAGAGGATGCGGATGACGTTTCTAATTTCGTCGTCGCGTCCGATGACGGGATCAAGCTTACTCTGGCGGGCACGCTCCACCAGATCGTATCCATATTTTTTCAGTGCCTCGTAGGTTGCTTCAGGATTATCGGTTGTAACACGAGTGTTTCCGCGTACCTCAGACAATGACTTTAAATAGGGGTCACTCGCAACATGAAAGGTCTTAAATAGGCTTTTTAGCGCCGAGTTCGGTGTTTCAATCAGTGCGAGCAGCAGATGTTCCACTGAGATGTATTCATCGCCTAGACGCTTGACTTCGGCCTCAGCGCGGTTTAAGGCTTTGTCAACATCTTGCGAGACATAGACCTTGCCAGCCTCTCTCCCGGGGCCGGAAACTCTAGGTAACTTTTCACATAAGGACAAAGCCGCTTGCTGCAAGCCCTCGGCATCCACGCCGGAGGATGTCAACACACGCGGAAGAAAACCGCCGTCTTGCGACAATAGCGCATAAAGCAAGTGTTCCTGCTCAATTTGAGTATTCCCATATTGCAAAGCGAGCGATTGCGCGCTTTGAATCGCCTCCGCGGACTTTTGAGTTAATTTATTGGTATTCACAACAATCTCTCCTTTACCTTGTATTGGTTTTATTATAATCCTGCTTGCAACCAGAATCATGAACAAACCGTAAATTAATTAGCACTCAATAATAAAGAGTGCTAAAATGCGTTTGAGGGACTAACAAAATAGCCCAGTGTTATTGTGGCTGCTATTAAAATGTGATATTCTGAGATCGTATAAATTGATCTGGCTGGAGGGGTTTTATATGAAGCTGGTATTTTTAGAGCCGCTTGGCATTCCGCAAGAAAAACTTGAAGCAATGGCGCGTGAAAAGCTGGGTGAGCGGGCAGAAGTGGTCTTTTTCAGCACCCGTGTGGAGGATGCAAAAACGCTGATTGAGCGCAGCCGTGATGCTGATATCGTGGTGCTCTCTAATTTTAGATATCGTGACGACGTGATGTCACATTGTCCAAACCTTAAAATGATTTGTGTCGCGTTCACCGGCGTGGATCATGTGGATATGGCCTATTGCCGTACACATGACATCACGGTGTGCAATTGTGCTGGTTATTCTACGGTGGCGGTCGCCGACCTCGTATTTGGCTTGGTGATTGCGCTGCAGCGGCGGTTGATTGCTTGCGACAAGGTTGTGCGCGAAGGCGGCACAAAGAACGGTCTGGTTGGTTTTGAGCTGGAGGGCAAAAAGTTCGGAGTGGTTGGCACTGGGGCAATCGGCCTGCGGGTTGCAAAGATTGCTCAGGCGTTTGGTTGTGAGGTTTTGGCCTACAGCCGTACACAAAAGGACGTTGAGGGTGTAACCTATACCGATCTTGACACGTTGCTTTCATCCTGTGACATCGTTTCGCTGCATGTGCCGCAAAATGCGGAGACGGTTGGACTTATCGGTAAGGAACAGCTCGCACTGATGAAAAAATCTGCAATTTTGATCAATACGGCCCGAGGCCCCGTTGTGGACAGTGTAGCACTTTCACAGGCACTCAAAGATGGTATCATCGCCGGAGCCGGAGTGGACGTCTTTGAGACCGAGCCGCCTATCGCTAAAGAACACCCGCTGTTTGAAGCGCCCAATTTGATTGCATCGCCTCACGTCGCTTTTGCGACCGCTGAATCGATGCAAAAGCGCGCAGTTATTGTGATGGAAAATCTGGATGCGTATTTGAATGGTAGACCTCAAAATGTTGTGAAATAAATAATGCATTTTTAATCAACGTATCTTGCAGAATCCTCGTTAAAGTGTCTAAAAAACGGATGTTTTATTTGTGTCAGATGTGTACACAAGACAATCTTTTTTATAATGCTAACAAGCCATTGAAATTTGAAGCCTTATCGTATAGAATGAAATTATTGATCTGACAGGGGGCGAACAGCGATGGCGTTTAACTTTGCAGGATGTCTGAATTTGGGGTATTTTTGCGCAAAAACGCGCTTTGTATACCGTTTGCATAGGTTAGTCGCATACTGTCCGGATCTTGGTGTAATCACAAATAGAACATAGGTGCAAGCTGCGGCATAGACCGCAGCTTGTTTTGTTTTCCAGAAAAAGGGAGGAAGTTGTTAGATGAAAAAAGTTGCAATTCTTATGGGTTCTGATAGTGACCTGCCAGTTTTAAAGCCCGCTGTTAAAACGCTACATCAGTTAGGAATCGCGTTTACGGTTCGAGTGATGTCGGCACATCGCACGCCGTTGGAGGCTGCGGAATTTGCAAAATCTGCCCGTGAAGAGGGTTACGGCGTCATAATTGCCGCAGCGGGAAAAGCCGCGCATCTCGCCGGTTCGTTGGCCGCGCAGACCACGTTGCCGGTTATCGGCATTCCGGTTAAATCCTCTACCCTTGATGGCCTGGATGCATTGCTTTCCACTGTTCAAATGCCGGGGGGAATCCCAGTGGCTACCGTCGCGATTGATGGCGCACAAAATGCGGCGCTGCTTGCAGCCGAAATGCTGGCGCTATCGGACGATACTCTCGCGAAAAAACTTGATGACATGCGCGTTGCACAGCATGATTCCGTTGTAAAAAAGGACAAGGCTATTGATATCGCTGCAATCCTGGCTGAATAATAACAGGTACCATATAACCAACGATGACAAACAGGGAGGAAAAGAAAATGAAATACACAAAGGGCGAACAGCTATACGAAGGAAAGGCAAAGAAGGTTTTTGCTACGAATGACCCACAGGTCTATAT
>JAEWNU010000146.1 GCA_023456995.1 Bacillota bacterium | reverse complement strand
CGCAGAAAAGCACGGGCCAGCCTCGCGACGAGATTGTGATTGCGACCAATCAGGATGTCACCTCCACCGACCCGCAGGCCGCCGACGAAATTGCCGCCGCTCGCGTGTTTTATCTGATTTATGACCGGCTGTTCAGCATCGACCCTTACACCGGTGAAATTTCGCCCTCGCTGGTTAAGTCTTATTTGCAGACGACCGATACGGTTTGGATTTTTTCACTTCGGGACGACGTTTATTTTCACGACGGCAGCCGCCTGACGGCACAGGACGTCAAATTTAGTCTGGAACGGGCAAAGCATTCCGAGCGGGTTAAGGCGCAGCTTTCCACCTTGAAGGAGGTGCAGGCGCTTGATGACTTCACCATCAAGGTGGTGTTAAACGAGCCTTATCAGCCCTTTTTGGCCAAGCTGTGCCTGACGGGCTGCAGCATTGTGAGCAAGGCGGCGGTTGAAAATGACGGTGGCCGGTTTGAACCGATTGGTACCGGCCCTTACCAGTTGACCGAATGGCGTGTTGGCGACCGCATTTTGCTTGAACGGTTCGAGCGCTACTTTGGCGGAACACCGCCAACCCCGCGGCTGGTTATGCGCGCCATTCCCGACAATCAGGCGCGGCTGCACGCGCTCGAAACCGGCGAGATACAGGTGGCAGAGTGGCTGGATTCCGCCGACTTTGAAAAGATTATTGAAGACCCTGACCTGAAGCTTTTGCAGGTACCGTCGGTGACGGTTGCCCACATTGCGCTTAACGTGACCAAACCGCCGCTCAACAATGTGCTGGTCAGGCGGGCAATTGCACACGCCATAGATAAAGAAACGCTGGTCAGAGAGACGCTGCTAGGTAACGGGCGGGCGGCCACCACCGTTTTGGGGCCGGGCATCAGCGGCTACTATGACAAAATGGAAGGGTTCCCCTATGACCCGCAGCAAGCTAAAAAGCTGCTGGCACAGGTCGGATATCCCAACGGCTTTACGCTGGAACTGCTAACAGTACAGCCAGCTTTTGATTTTTGCCTGCCGCTGCTACAGCAAAATCTTGCGGATGTCGGCATAACGCTCAAGGTGGTGCCGCTCGATTCCACAACGTTTTTCAAAAAGATTAACGCGGGCGAGCAGATGGCGCATATCGGCACTTGGAACAACGTGATACTGGACCCGGACAGAAGCGTTGACCCGTTCTATTCCCCGAACTTTGGCGCAGCCAGCAACCGGATGCGCTATAAAAGCGCAAGGGTGGATGCGCTTATTGAGCAAGGGCGCGGCAGTGCAGACGCGCAGACCCGCGCGGGAATCTATCGGGAGCTTCAGGAAATTGTGGTCTCGGAATGCCCATGGGTTCCGCTTTATAGTACCAACACCACCGTTTGTGTTTCGCGTGGTATTAGCGGATTTTCTCCGCACCCCGCCAACCAGCACAATTATACAAAGATTTGGATGCCCCGCTAATTGTAAATATTTCAAACTAATTTGTAAAAATTACAAAATTCAGATGCCTTTAATCAAATACACAACCATAGCAAAGCGTACATTCCCTTGTAAAAAGGGGATATGCGCTTTATTTTTTTTGGGTTTTTGAGCGCTATTAAAAACTTTGGAGAATTGGCACAAAAATTGCTTTTTAGTTTTATATGACCATTGCAAAGGTTGTTATGGCAAAAATCTTTACGGAGGTGTCCTCATTGTATGATGTTGTAATCAAAGGTGGCCTGGTGGTTGACGGAACCCGCGCAGCCCCCCGTGTCGCAGATGTCTGCATATCGGGCGGCAAAATAGCGGCGGTGTGTGATGTGGCAGATCAACCCGGCAGACAGGTTATTTCGGCGCAGGGTAAAATCGTTTCGCCCGGTTTTATCGACATTCACAGCCACTCTGATATCTGCCCGCTGCTGCCGGCACCGTTTAAAGCGCAGAGCAAGCTTTATCAGGGCGTCACCACCGAAATATGCGGCAACTGTGGTATCTCCCTCGTGCCAAATCAGGGGCCGCACCAAAAGGAGAACGGCGCTTATTTTGAGCATATTCTCGAACTCAAGGCCGAAAACTTTCAGCACGATATGGCGTCGGTGACCGACTATGCTAAGCGGGTGCGGCAGCAGGGGTGCGCCAACAATTATGGCATGCTTGTCGGGCACAGCGCACTGCGGGGATGTGTTATGGGCTTTGATGACCGAGACCCTGCGCCCAATGAAATGGAACAAATGAAGGCGCTGCTAGACAGTGAACTTGCACAGGGGGCTTTCGGCATGTCGCTCGGGCTGATCTATCCGCCGAGCGCATTTTGCAAGACCGAAGAACTCGTCGAGCTGGCCAAGGTGGTCAAAGCGCACGACGGCATCCTTGCGGTACATATCCGCAACGAGAGCGCAAGGGTATTTGAAGCGGTGGATGAAATGCTCAATATTGCGGCGCTCTCACGCGTTCATCTGCATATCTCACACCTGAAGCTGATGGGCAAGCCACAGTGGGGGCGCGCTAAAGAGCTGCTCGACAAAATCGCAAATGCAAGAGCACAGGGGACAGACGTCGATTGCGACCAGTACCCCTATCATGCATCAAGCACCAGTCTGACAGCGATTGTGCCAAACTGGGCGCACGACGGCGGATTTGAGGCGCTAAATAAACGCATTAAAGAGAAATCTGTGAGGCTTTTGAGCGACATCGCCGAAATGATGGCTTTTCGAGGCGGGCCGGCCTGTGTCCTGGTATCTTACACCAATGGTTTTGCACCGGAGTATGACGGTAAGACCATCGAAGAAATTTCAAAAATGCTTGGGGTGCCTCCCGAAGAAGCGGTGGCGCATGTTCTTGACCGCAGTATCGGCGCGGCAAAGGCCATCTACTTCTCAATGAACGAGCAGGACGTATTCACCATTCTAAAGGAGATGGATATCTCTATCGGCAGCGACGGATACGCCTTTGACTACGCAATGGGCGGCAACCCCCATCCGAGAAGCTTTGGGACTTTTCCTCGGTTTTTGCGCCTTAACCGCGAGCAGAAGCTGATGCCGCTTGAAGACGCCATTTATAAAATGACGGGGCTGCCCGCCAAACAGCTTGGTATGACGGACAGAGGCGTATTAAAGCCCGGTTTTGCGGCTGACATCACGATATTCGATGAAAACAAAGTCAAGGACACATCCGACTTTTTACATTATGTGGTTAAGCCAGAGGGAATTGAACACGTTTTAGTCGCCGGTGTTCCGGTGCTATTAAATGGTGAGCAAACCGAGGCAATTCCCGGTACGGTACTGCTTAAGGCGAAATAATCTTTTTATTAAGGAGGATAACACTATGGGCCCCTATGCTTTTATACCAGAAGAATCCCTCTGGGCGCTGATTCCGATGGCGGTGTACATCGTAGTTTCGTTTATGCCCAAAAGCAGCGGCCTCACATCGGCATTTGTTGCCTGCGTCGCAGGTTTTTTCCTCACCGGGCAGACACCCACATTATTTGGCAAGCTTGTCACCGAGTCGCTTGGTTCAACGCTCGGTCTTATCGGCCTTATTATCATGATGGGCGCCGGTTTGGGCGCGCTGATGACCGAAGCCGGCATCAGCCACACCATGGTTTACTGGATCATCCAGAAAATTGGTGTTAAGACCGAAAAACGCGCCATCATCACAGTTATTCTGACCACCACGCTCGTCTGTGGCCTACTCGGTACACTTGCAGGCGGATGCGCCATCATCGCCCCCATTCTTATTCCCGTGGTTGCGGCAGCCGGCCTCAAGCCCGCCACTGTCGGGGCAGTGTTTCAAAGCTCGGGTGAAACCGGTCTCATCTGGGGTCCCTTTACCGGCCCGACGGTTGCTTTGTTGGCCATCACCGGCCTTTCTTACGGCAGAATGATGCTGTGGGCTGCGTTGCCTTACGGTCTTATCTGGCTGGTCGTCATCTACTTGGTTGCGCTGAGAATACAAAAAGACCCCAAGTATGACGAGGTTTATCAGCTGGAGGAGAATGTGGCGGAGATTGTTGTAACGCCCGAACAGAAGCGTACTACAATCGCGTTTATCGTCACCTTTGTCGCGCTGGTTATCTACAGCATGTTCACCCAGCCCGGAACAGCCTATACTGTGTTTGTGGTGATCATCCTGATGCTAGTTATCGGCCTGTTTTCTAAAAAGGGTCTTAGCGACTGTTTTAAACAGGTGTCAAAGGGCATGGGCTCTATGGCTGGCATTTTTCTGTTGTTTATCCTGCTCAATATTATGCTGACCTATGTCAACTACGGCGGCGGCTTTGAGGCGCTTGGCAAGCTGTTCCTGTCAATGATAGGTCAAGGCAGCCGTTCTCTGGTGGTTATCTTCGGCACGCTGGTTGGGTCGTTCGGCGTCAACGGCGGTGCGGTGGCGCAGCTTCAAGTAACACACGACCTGTTTTCGGCCGCGCTGGAAACCACCAAGGTCCCGATGGAGGTCTGGGCGCTGGCGCTTATCTGTGGCTCCCGCGTCACCACCTCGATTTATCCCGGTTCCAACATGCTGGCTCCTATGGGTCTTGCAAGAAGCGAAAGCCTAAAGGCTATGCTGTTCGGCGGGTGGGCGGTTTCAATGGTTTCCATTGTGTTCATTATTATTTGGGCGTTAATTGGCATGCCGATCTTTTTCCCAGTTTAGACATCTTCTCCCCCCTTTATTATTTGAGGGCTGCCGAAGTCCGGTAGCCCTCAGCTTGCCAAAACAGGAGGAAAGCGTATTTATAGGATTCAATTTCCTCATTTTTACGGACAACCATTACAGTTTTGGATTAAGTTACACAACCCTTCGGACACGGCTGGAGGGCTGTGTTTTTTTCATTGACATGGAGGGCTTATTGTTTTAAAATTTGTTTAATTTTGAACACAAAAACATCTTGATTTCGTTAATGTTTGCGAGTATGATACATAGGCTGTAAAGATTATAGCAAGCACCGTCAAGGAGGGGATAAGACCATAATTTGATGGGTGGCTCTAAAAAAAGAAAAGGAACCAACTAACAAATGAACATAAAAGAAACACTAAAACGCATCAATCCAAGCGGTTGGATTGCGATATTGGCCGTTATCCTGCTGGCTGAACTGGCCATAGCGGGTGCGATATATGTCAACTCAAAACTTGATAAAATTGGATTCGACAAAGGGGATGATTTGCCGGCTGACGCGTGGAGCAAAAGCCTGGGCAAACTCGATCACATCAATGTGCTGCTGCTGGGCACCGACGAGCGCGCACCGGATGGCGGCATCGCCGATTTTGGCTCAGACATGCAAGAAAATGCCCGTGCCGACGCCTGCATGCTGCTGAGTCTTGATCTCAAGGAACATACGGCGCATATTGTCAGTCTTGAACGCGCCATCGGCGTGCCGATAGAGGGCGTAGGGGAAGACTGGCTCACCCACGTCTTTACATACGGCGGAGCCGACGCCATGCTCAAAACGGTACGGGAACAGTTTGGCGTGGAGGTCTACCGCTATGTGCGTGTCAATGTCGGCGTTGCGGCCGATTTGATCGACGCCATCGGCGGGGTGGATATCACGCTGACTGAGACTGAGGCTGCCGCTTTAAACGGCGAGATTTATTCCAACTCGGTAACAAAACATCGCGTTAAGCCGGGGCTAAACCACCTCGATGGTTTTGACGCCATTGCTTACGCCCGCCAGCGTTTTATCGACAGCGACTTTCACCGGGTGCAACGCCAGCGCAACGTGTTGCAGGCGGCGATTGACCAGACAAAAACGCTGAAACTTAAGGAGCTTGATCACCTTTTGGATGTAGTGCTGCCGATGGTGCAGACCAACTTCACCAAAAGCGATATCGCAGCGCTGGTTCCAAAGGCACCGGCTTTTCTGGGCGTGAAGCTTCAGCAGATGACGCTGCCGCTTCAAGGCATGTACGGCAAGAAGCTTACCGACGATGGACGCAGCCTCATGATGCTTGATCAGGAGGAAACCACCCGCATTCTACATGAATTCTTCTTTGGAAGCTTCGACCCTGAAAGCTACGTCGCTTCCGACGAGGTGCAGTCACGGGTGTGGAAGGCACAGCAGAAGGCCATGGCCGAGTGGAACAGCGCGCATCCCGCGCCGCCTGTTGACAGTGGACCGCCGGAACAGGTGGAAAACAGCGACACGGAAACAAACGACACACAGCAAACAGATAACGAAGAATATGATAATATCGACGGAGAAGACGACTCTGATCAAGAGG
>JAEWNU010000145.1 GCA_023456995.1 Bacillota bacterium | reverse complement strand
CAGTAGCGGTTTACCGGAAAAGGAGCCCGGTGCATCCACCGGTTCATCCTCACCCTCCATCATAACATAGCCACCCACCGGCAGAATACGCAAGGAATAAAGCGTACCGTTTTTTTTGCGTTTAAATATCGCGGGACCCATGCCGATGGAAAACTCATGCACTGACACGCCCGCCCACTTTGCAACGGTAAAATGCCCCAGCTCATGGAATAAAATGATTGCACCAAAAATTAAAATTGCTGCAACCGCCGTCGTCAGGCCACTGCTCAAATATTTCACACGCCCTTCTGTAAATCAAGCTTGAGGGCAAACACCCTGTACGCTTTGCCGCACCAACTCGCGTGCGGCGGAATCTATTTCGTAGACCATCTTTAAATTGTAGTCCTGCTTGTCGCACGGCAGCGATAACGCTTTTTCAACCAGCTCGCCAATTTTCAGGAACGATATTTTTCCCTTTAAAAACAGCGCGACAGCCTCCTCGTTGGCTCCGTTTACAGCACAGGGATACAACCCCTTTAATTCCGCCGCTTTTTGCGCGGCAGCAAGGCATAAAAACGTCTCTGGGTCAGCATGCTCAAAGGTAAGCGCACCGACTTCAAACAGCGATAGCGTTTTGCTAACCCCCGGCAGGCGGTCGGGATAGGTGATTGCATACTGTATCGGCGTGCGCATATCAGCGGATCCCAGCTGTGCCATAACCGAACCATCACAAAATTCCACCGCTGAATGCAAAACACTCTGGCGGTGAACATGGATTTCTACCTGTTGCGCTGCAACGTCAAATAGATGAATGGCTTCGATTAGCTCCAGTCCCTTATTCATAAGGGTCGCTGAATCAATCGAGATTTTCTGCCCCATCTGCCAGTTCGGATGCTTGAGCGCCTGAGCAGGCGTGACGTTTTCTAACGCCGACTTCGTTTTGCCGAAAAATGGGCCGCCCGAGGCCGTTAATATGATCTTATTTATTCTATCACGATTTTCACCGTTTAAGCACTGAAAAATTGCAGAATGTTCGCTGTCCACTGGAATAATCGGCACATTATTGCGTTTAGCCGTTGCCATCACCAGCTCACCTGCGGTGACAAGCGATTCTTTATTAGCCAGCGCCAGAGTATTTTGGGCCTGTAAACAAGCCATTGTCGCACCCAACCCGGCAATACCCACAACCGCGTTGAGCACCAGTTGCACGGGATGTGCAGCCAGCTCGGTCACCGCATCAGGCCCGGCCGTCACGACGATATCGGTATCGGCCAGAGCGGTCTTGAGTGTCTTGTACAATGCAGCTTCTCCAATTGCAACACAGCGAGGGTGAAATGCCCTCGCCTGTTGTTCTAAAAGCGCTGTATTTTGATGAGCAGATAGCCCATACACCGACATATTCAAGTTTTTTGCCACATCTAAGGCCTGCGTACCAATGGAACCGGTCGCGCCAAGAATGGTTAACTGTTTAGTCAAAAACTACGCCTCATTTCACGACAATTAAAGGAGCATATAAAAACAAATTATACACAAACGGCACCACTAGTAGCACGCTGTCAAAGCGATCTAGCACACCGCCGTGCCCAGGCATAATATTGCCGAAATCTTTAATACCAAACTGCCGCTTCATCACGGAGGCAGAAAGATCGCCGATAACACTGATGAGCGAAATAAGAGGAGAGACCAGTACAAGCCGCAGATAGTGGATCTCTACCGACGTACCATAATAGCGGCAGACCTGTGCATAAGCGAAAGAAATAATAATTTGTGAAATCAGCGCAACCACAATGCCGCCAAATACACCTTCCACGGTTTTCTTGGGGCTAATTTCAGGCGCGAGCTTATGCCGCCCAAATGCTATACCAAAAAAATAAGCACCCGTATCGCTCAGCCACGCGCCACCTAGCGATACCAACATACCATAAAAGCCGATAACTACACCAAAAATATCCCGCATATAGACAAAGCAGGTAATGGCAAAACCGATTAACATGGTAAAAAAGAACACAAAGCCAAGCTGCTCAACCCGAACAGTGTTGTGGTATTTAAGCAGCATACAAAACAGTGCAAGCGAAAAGACAAAACAGACGGAAGCCAAGATGTTGTTGAGAAGACGCGTGCTAAAAAACGGTATAACAAAGCCAAGTATCAATGCCACCAAAGAGGTGGGGTTTCTTTTCTGCCCCGCCGCCTCAATCAACTCATAAAGCGCCATAACAATGATAATGGCAACGGCAATATTTAGTACGATGGTATCAAATAATGCAAACACCACCGCCAAAATCACAAGCCCTGCGGCCGAAGAAATGATACGCTGTTTCATTACACGCCTCCAAACCGGCGGTTGCGTCCGGCATATTCGGCAATGGCTGCATCGAGATCGTTGGGTTTAAAGTCCGGCCAAAGCACGTCCATAAACACAAATTCCGAATAGGCACATTGCCACAGCAAAAAGTTTGAGAGCCGCTGCTCCCCGCTGGGGCGAATAATCAAATCTGGGTCGGGTATATCCGACGTATAAAGCTGCTGCTCAATGATAGTTTCATCAATGTTGTTTGGCTGTAAGTCACCGGCCTTTACAGCCTCTGCCAGTTTGCGCATGGCAAAGACAAGTTCTTGTCTGCCACCATAATTAAGCGCAAAATTAACAGTGAGACCGGTATTTTCAGCGGTATCTTGCACAGACTTGGCAATTTGCTGCTGCAAATCCGCGTCCAGGCGCGATACATCGCCCAATACGCGTATACGAATATTTTCACCGGCAGATTTGGTCGCCTCGTCAAAATTCTCCCGAAGCAGGTTCATAATACCATCGATTTCTTTTGGGGGGCGGTTCCAGTTTTCTGTTGAAAACACATAAAGCGTCAGGTAGCGCACGCCCAGTTCCTGACAGTGGCGGATGACCGGCCGAAGCGCCCTCGTACCCTGACGATGCCCTATGCTGCGCGCAAGGCCACGCTTTTTTGCCCAACGGCCATTGCCATCAAGAATAATGGCAATATGGGCAGGAACGCCCGCAGCCGTGGTTTGAGAATAATCCATATGGTCCTCCAGATAATCAAAGAGAGAAATTAAACCTGTATTAGATAAAATGCCGGATTGGTAAGTTCTTTTGGTGCCTGACTATGCGAAAAGCTCAGGAATACGGACGTATTCCGAGCATTTTCAACACTAGCGCCAAAAGCGCTGACACGACAGTCATTTTGAGCTATGGATACAGACTATTAGACCTCCATGATCTCCTTTTCCTTGACAGCGGAAATCTGGTCAATTTCCTTGCAATATTTATCTGTGATATCCTGAACCTGCTTCTCAATATCCTTGATGGTATCTTCAGGAAGTTCCTTTTTCTGTGCTTTCAGCTTCTCGTTAGCGTCACGGCGAATGGAACGAATAGCCACCTTAGAATCCTCGCCCATCTTGGCAATCTGCTTGCAGAGGTCTTTTCTGCGCTCCTCAGTCAGAGGCGGAAACACAAGGCGGATAACCGAGCCGTCATTCTGTGGGTTAATACCAATTTCAGAAGCCATAATGGCCTTTTCAATCGCCTTTAACACCGTACGATCCCACGGGGTGATCGTTAGGGTGCGAGCCTCAGTTACTGAAACGGAACCCACTTGATTAATTGGGGTGGGCACGTCGTAGTACATCACCGTTACCTTATCAAGCAGGGCGGGGTTGGCGCGTCCGGCACGAATCGCGGCATAGTCCTGGCGAAGTACCGAAATGGTTTTTGTCATTTTAGTTTCAAAGCCTTTTACAAAGTCGTTCATCTAAGCTTCCTCCCTCAAAATAGTTCCTATTTCATCTCCCTGTATCGCTCTTACAATATTGTGCGGATCCTGCAGGGAAAAAATCAATACGGGCATTTTATTATCGCGGCAAAGCGAGGCGGCAGTAGAATCGATAACCGCCAGTTCTTTGTTAAGAATTTCAGAAAAGGATATCTGGTCATAACGCTTAGCGTCAGGATTTTTCTTGGGGTCATCATTATAAACCCCATCAACCATCTTGGCCATCAGAATGATATCGGCATTAATCTCGGCTGAGCGTAAAGCTGCAGCAGTATCGGTAGAAAAGAAAGGGTTACCAGTACCGCAGCCAAAGACAACTACCCTACCCTTTTCCATATGGCGAACCGCTTTATTGCGGATGTAAGGCTCTGCGATGGACTGCATAGCAATAGCAGTTTGTACGCGGGTTTCTACCCCAAGCGATTCAAGCGCGTCGGCCAGCGAAAGCGAGTTCATCACCGTAGCCAGCATGCCAATATGGTCAGCTCTTGTGCGCTCCATGCCACCGCTATCGCGACCACGCCAGAAGTTGCCGCCACCAACGACAATAGCAACCTGCGCGCCAATATCCACACATTCCTTTATACTTTTACAAATAGAAAGAACCGTTTTATAGTCCAGACCAAAATGCGCACCGCCCGCCAGCGCTTCTCCGCTTAATTTGAGCAGCACTCTTTTGTATTTTAGACCCATCATATCATTCCAATCATTTTTATTCTATTGTATCACAAACGCCATGCGCGCGGTGATACAATCGTCCATTAAAAGACAATTACCTCCGTCTTTGGGTGTGCCATTGGGCATAACCATGGCAGACATTAGATGTTTCGCATCTATTTTACCTTAAACCGAAAGCGGTGTAAAGATTTAAGACGTAAATTATTCGTGTCAAGCAACATATAACCGTCAATAAAATCAAAACTGGTTAAGAGTCGGGTTTCTCCGTTTCCCCAGAGCGTTAATATAAACCATTAGGGAAACAAGCATTGGCACATCGGATATTTTCGCTGCACAGGCGATCTGCGGTAATCTTCCTTTTTAGTCAGGCATATTACTCGTTTTGCATGGCTTGCCCTAAATAGAGCATGCCACGCATGACTTTTATACAAACTGAAGGGAACCGTTTTTTTCCGGTTCCCTTCGCATTCAAAGTTATTCGGCAAATTTTGTCGCCAGCGGGCAAAGTTTTTCCCATGCAAAACGGATTAACACTACCATAATCGGCACCATCGTCAAGGACTTGATAATTCTTGGTGCCAAAAGCACCATATAAGCCTTGCCAGTGGTCATCTGAATCCAGACGGTATTTAGTCCGAGATTCAAAACCAGTCCAACAATTAGCACCGCTGCTAGAATGCGCCCCCAAGACTTTGGCTTTCGATAAAGCAGCAGTCCGTAGGTGAGTCCTGTTAGCGCCGCCGTCAGGGTATACCCTGGAAAGTAAGCGCCGGTCGCAAAAAGTACGAATCCGACTATGTCGGCAATTGCCGCGCCCGCGGCCGCGTAAAAGGGGCCGTACAGCATGGCTAGCATAGAAAGCGGTACAAACGAAAACCCGATTCTGACAATTGGCGTGCTGATTGATAGAAACCGGGAAAGTACAATTTCCAGAGCAATCAGCAATGCAATGTTTGTGATCTTTAAAGCGGATTTGGATCTCATAATGTTTGCCTCCTCGTAACAGCCCGTTTGAAAAGCGCTTTCAGACAGGCGCATGTGGGGCCACATGAAGAGAACATCTTCAGATGGCAGCGGACGCGAAACAGCACCGCGAGCATTTAAGCCCTTCGTTCGGCGGCAACTTCCCATCCACCGACACTTGACGCACTGTTTCTACTCTGCATATTTTCATACTAAACAATGACAGAAAGCGCAAAATTGTAATTTTATTTTGCAATTTATATCACTATTTGAGTATTAGACAAAACCGCGCAATACAGCGCCGCTTTGTTTATGCCTATTAAGTGATGTTTGTCACAAGACTAAAACAACCCTGAAATTCTGCCCAACTCGTAAACGTCGATTTTCTCTGGGGCAGGCACGGGTGGCAACCCCAGCAATAGTTATTATATCACCTGTTAATGCAACAATAAAGCCCGCACCTGTAGAAACCTTTAAATTTTGCATTGGGGTGAGGATAACACCATCGCCGTGATAGATTTTTCTGACGATAGATTGGATTTTCTGTTCGATGCTCAGAATTCCCAGAGGCAAGGTAAACTCTGGTGACTGTTCGCACAGACGAACAACCTCGTGCGCCAGCGCCACTCGCCTTCCCCACCCTTTTCCTGCACCTATGAGAGCGCGCAACATTCACACCTAAAATATCTGGGTAATTTTAACAGGATATCAAAGAAGGCTTGCAATGACTTGCAAACCTTCTTAGCACTAGTCTTTTCTTTTAGGCGGTAGGGTCGAGCAATTGCTCATCTTTATCGCTGAAAATATACTCTTTTGCGTAGCGCTTTGGAGAAATGCCGGTAAGCTTTTTGAAAGTACGAATAAAATGCTCATTATTATGAAAGCCAACAAGTTCGCCGGTTTCTTGAACGCGGTAACCAGTGCGCAGCAATGCTCTAGCTCTGAGAATGCGGCAATGGATAATATAATCTCTAACGCTAAAACCGGTCGCCAGTTTGAAATTGCGGCAAAGATAAAATTTACTGATGAAAAAATGTGCTGCAATGCTATCCAATGACAGCGATTCAGCCAAATGAGCTTGAATGTATTTTATAACTGGTTTCATATTAGCAAGTTCCATGTTGATGTTGGCTGGTGTCGCTTCACCGGTTGCAAAATAAGAAAAACTTTTCACCAAAAAAGCCATGAGTAAAATAAAACGTTGCATATCACCGCCAAATTGTTTATTACTGGGCTCTTCAAGCTTGTTATACATTTCCTCAAGTTCGCGTGTTTGCGCTTCATCCAGGGTAGCCTGTACCCTGCTGTATTGCTGAGTACAACCGGCAAAGTTGCTTTGCGATGTGGAGATTTCTTCGAGCAGAGATGTCGGAACACGAAGAACTCGGCTACGGTAAGAGTCGTTAGCCACACTGCGATGTAAAGTTGCTGGCACAATTAAAAAAAGCTGACCACGATGCATTGGATAGATTTCGGGTTCCAGAAAAAATATCCCCTCTCCCGAGGTGCAGAGTGTAATCTCAATATCCTCATGAAAATGTGGGCGCTCCATCGAATAGGTATCATTGCGGCTGGAGTGGATTTCATACTTACACCGGATCATATGTAGGACTCCCTTCTTTTTCGAATACTTTCAAAAA
>JAEWNU010000144.1 GCA_023456995.1 Bacillota bacterium | reverse complement strand
GCACAGACCCGGTTTTGCCTTGGCGAGTACCTCCTCCGAAAAGTAGTTGACATTGTAAAAGGGGCTGCTAGAAATCCGCGTCAAATTCATGGCGTTAATGATGACATCGCTATTGGCAATCGCTTTTTCTTTACTGACAAAACGTATCTGGTGATAGTACTGTTCTGCCAGAATATCCTGCCGAATATCAACTGCCTGCGCATAAAGGCCGTTTGCCGCGACTAAATCATAAATGCGCTTGCCAATGTTCCCTACACCAAAAACAGTGGCCACCCTTTGTGGAGAAATCTCCATAAAGGAGTCTACCTTATTGCGCTCGAAGCTCTTTGTGCAGGCGATATACTCGTTGAGAAGCCCAAGCGTTGCATACATAAATTTTATTGCCGTCTGCGCGACCGCGCCCACGCAGTAATTGCGCAGCGAAGCAATATTTGCCCGACTTGCCAACATCTCGTAATGATCGTAGCCCGCGCTTCGCGTAATGATGCTTTTTTTAACGCCGTCTAGATAAGTTTGTGGTAGTACTGAATGGGTTTTGGTGCTGATAATATCCGGCAAAACCACGTCAGGATTATTCTCAAGAAAATCTTGAACAGTATCGGGCGTTATCAAATATTTCAAGTCTTTAGGCAGACAGCCATTTTGCTGAGAAAGCGCGGTTTCCTCCTTGAGATGAGCTGCCTCTGCGCCCAGCGCCTCGAAATGTATTACATCATAGGTCATGTTACAGTCCCCTTTCAAAGAAATCGAGAATTTTGCCAAATAAAAATTAGTTTTTAATTGTCGATTGCCTGTACTGCTTTGGTAGGCTTGCCAGCGCCAGGCCGCCACCATTTAAAGACATAGGCGACAATAAACATCACTGCGACAATGCCAAAACTCACCCAGGTTACAATATGCGGTCCCAGTGCGGACATCGATGTCATAACAAGCGGGGGTATAACCTGTAGGCCAACAATAATTGGTCGGTTAAATAAGTCCGCAATGCCTGAGTCTTCAATGCCGCGTGACTTTAAATCAGGGTCAACAACACGCTGAAGCATAACACCGGTTGCCGCAACGCCGGTGGCGTGCCCCCAGACCATCATATTGCGTTCAAACCAGTCTTTTGGTGACGCATATTTGCCAACTACAAGAAACCATAACCAGTTCACGGCAAAACCAGCCAGACAAACAACCAGAAGCGGAACGGCATATTTAATAACAACGCCCAGCTTAAGAGATCCAATTCCTGAAATCATTAGAAAGTCTGTGGAGGCTCCGCTGATACGGCTTATGCTGCCGCGGTCGATATATTTATGCGCGCCAGTCCGATTAAAAATCCCATTAACGATAAAGCCAAACAGCAAAGCCGTACAAAAGGCAGGAATTTCAACGCCGATTACCGGCTTTAGATATTTGCTTAAATAATATCCTGCTAAAGAGGGCAACAAAACAGCTGCAAGATGAAAGGACATGGGATCCAAGCAAATAGTGGAGACTGTCGTTTTGGTACTAAATAGTTGATCCTCGGGCTGAATCAAGCCGGTTCGCATTGAATTGGGCAAATCCTTTGGAGACGTTACATAGTTGGTATAGCCTTTTCGTGTTCCCCAATTTATCACCGCAATACCTAGAATAATGCCGCCTACAATACCTACAGTCGCAGTGGTGTAGCCCAATGCGGAGGCTTCTTCCCAGCCCATCGCTTTGTAGGCTTGCCCGACCGCAGCAGCGGTACCGTGGCCGCCATAATATCCGGTTGCCATCATGAGACCGAATCCAGGGTTCAAATCGTAGAAATTGTTTAGCACATAGATGGTCAAGAACATGCCTACAGCGTATTGCAATACAGCAATTCCGGTGATATTAAAAAACATACCGCCGATGGCTGGGCCGGAAAGCGCTTCTTTGTTCGGTTTGTCACCGATGGGCATAGCGGCAAAAATTAAGACGATTAATACGCTGGCATATGTCCCAAGACTATCGGAAAAGGGCAGATAGCCTAGACCATTTGGCCCAAAAAGCAATGCTAGAAATCCAGCAATCAATGCCGGTGGAATTAAGAGCTTTTGAAAAATCTTCAATTTTGCCCGCATGAACTGACCGAATAACAACAACCCGCTCATTAGTCCGACATCGATTAAAACCGTCCACAATGTCATGGAAATTCCTCCTTGTTTAAGTGGTATCAAAACGTCTGTGTCCCATAAAATCCGGATTTTAAAACTTGGAATATCTGTGTCGCAGCTTATATGGCTTATAAGACCGTCACAGGATTTTCTTTCGTTTGCCCTATCATAGCATCGTCTTTGTATAAATTCCTGCACTTAATGCTACAAAATCGTGCTTATCTTGTACACCTTGTTGTCTGCTATTGAAAAAGCTGTATGGATCACAGTAAACTAAGGCTATAGAGGATAATCGTTATTTTGTGGTATAATATTTCACAAAAACTCATCTAATTTGGTTGAAATATTATTAAATGCTATAAAACTATAGGGGGTTTTGTAGAAAAGAGGAAGCCATGATGGTTATAAGGAGGTTTAAGCATGAAATGTTATCTCATTTTTAAAAGCGTAATTTATTGATTTATTATGCAAGCAATCAGACAGTTTTGGTTAGCCTAGTACCGACGACGTTTTTTGAAAGTATTCGAAAAAGAAGGGAGTCCTACATATGATCCGGTGTAAGTATGAAATCCACTCCAGCCGCAATGATACCTATTCGATGGAGCGCCCACATTTTCATGAGGATATTGAGATTACA
>JAEWNU010000143.1 GCA_023456995.1 Bacillota bacterium | reverse complement strand
GCGCACCTCATGCAGTTCGGAACAGTTATAAAAAGCATAGTCGCCCACCCTGCGCAGCGTCGCCGGAAGGGTGATACGCTTTAGCTTTTTGTTATCCATTTCTGCCCCACCCAGCCCGCAGGTCATGCGCAGTCGTTCGCCTTGGGGGCTCTCTTCATCAGAGGAATCAAAAGCAAGAGGGCCTAAAGCGGTCACCGGCAGGTTTTCCACCGTGTCGGGCAGTGTCACGTCGCTGTCGGCGGTTTCTATCTTTGTCAACTCCGCGCCGCCGAAAGCGGGGCGCCAGGTTATCAGCAGATTGTTATGCCCCACTAAAGTCTTCACGACCGAGCCTCCGTTTTTTTACTCATAATTTTTAATTTTATCACATTATCTGCGTTCTTCCTAGGGGAGTTCCAATATTCCCCTCACCAATGCTTTTAAAAACATGCTCTAAAAAGCTATGGCAATAAAATTAAAAAATTTTTTTACTAAAGATTTTTAGCATTTTCGCGTCGCTTTTTTAGTGTTAACAGAGAAATCAGCACGACTTTTACGCAAATTGATGTTTTAAATCATCTTATAAAAGCGCAATCTGTTGCGCACATAAGATTTGGCAAATTTGACAGCTGACAACCCTATACGGTATAATAAGTTGTCAGCTGCTATTTGAAAAGGTTTTATATATACTTTAGAACCCTTGGCTTTTTGGCCGTATATTTCGATAGCTTGATATAAAACTACTACAGGAAAGGATGTATGCTATGCTGGAATCGACCGAAAAAATCGTGGTCAACGGCCTTGTAAAAGTATTCTCCAATAATCCAACCAAAGCGTTAAATCTTTTAAATCAGGGCAAGAGCAAAGCGGAAATACTAAAAGAAACCGGTCAAACCGTTGGCATTAATAATGTCAGCTTTACGGTAAACCGTGGTGAAGTGTTTGTTATTATGGGTCTTTCCGGAAGCGGAAAGTCGACCATCCTGCGCTGCCTTAACCGTTTGATAGACCCCACAGCGGGTTCTGTTATAATTGACGGCATTGATATTACAAAGCTAAAAGATGTCGATCTGCGCAAGATGCGCCAGAAAAAAACAGCAATGGTTTTTCAGCAGTTTGCGCTGTTGCCGCACCGTACAGTTTTGCAAAACACCGTTTATGGATTAGAAGTTCAAGGTGTTCCAAAACAGGAAAGAGAGCAGCACGCGCTCAACGCTTTGGCGCTCGTCGGGCTAAAGGGGTGGGAGAACAAATATCCCTCGCAGCTCAGCGGCGGCATGAAACAACGTGTCGGGCTGGCACGTGCGCTTGCAAATGACGCCGACATCCTGCTCATGGATGAAGCTTTTAGCGCGCTTGACCCTTTGATTCGAGAAGAAATGCAGGATGAGCTGCTCAGTCTTCAACAAAAAATGAACAAGACCATTGTTTTTATTACGCACGATCTTAACGAGGCGTTAAAACTCGGAGATCGCATTGCTTTTGTTCGCGACGGCGCGCTGGTTCAAATTGGCACATCGGAAGAAATCATCAAGAACCCCGCCGACGACTACGTGGCTAAATTTGTGCGCGGCGTTGATCGCAGCAAGATTCTCACCGCGGGCGACGTTATGAAAAAGCCACATCCCGTTATTACATTGCGCGACGGCCCCAGCGTTGCATTGCGCATCATGAAGGAATTTGGCATCTCAAGCGTCTTTGTTGTGGACAAAGAAAAGAAGCATAAGGGCATTATCACCGTCGACATGGCGCTTGAAGCGCGAGACGCCAAAATCACCAGCCTGAGCGAAATGCAGCTGGCGCTTAGCCCCGTCGTTGAAGAAAACACCCCCATCAAGGATATGCTGGGCGTCATTGCTGAAAGCAAGCTGCCCTTGGCGGTCGTCAATGCGGAGAATAAGCTCATGGGAATTATTGTCCGCGGTGCGGTGCTGGCCGCGCTCGATTCCGAAAACAGGGGGGATAACAATGACTAAATTTCCATTGGCGCAAATTATCGACGCTGCCGTCAAATGGCTTCAGTCGAATTTTGGAAACGCGCTTGACGCTTTCTCAAAACAGGCGGGCGACGGTATCAACACCGTAAGAGACTTCCTGACGATGGTGCCGTGGTGGGTCATTATATTGATCTTCGCCGCCGTTGCGTGGAAGGCCAGCGGCTGGAAGCTGTCGCTTGGAACCATCCTAGGGCTTGCATTTATCTATAATTTAGAGCTTTGGGATCCTTTTTTAAACACCCTTATCCTGGTGATACTGTCCTCAGTAGTTTCAATGATTATCGGGTTCCCGTTGGGCATTCTGGCGGGGCGCAAACATAAATTTCACCTTGTCATCTCACCGATATTAGACTTTATGCAAACAATGCCCTCGTTCGTTTATCTGATTCCGGCGCTGCTCTTTTTTGGCATCGGCAAAATTCCTGCGGTGTTTGCAACGGTTATTTTTGCAATGCCGCCGGTCATCCGCCTGACCGATCTGGGCATCAGGCAGGTTCCGCAGGATCTGGTGGAAGTTGGCGAGGCCTTTGGTTCTTCGCCCATGCAAATGTTATGGAAGATTCAGCTGCCGGTTGCCATCCCCACCATCATGGCCGGAATAAACCAGACCATGATGCTCTCTCTGTCGATGGTGGTTATCTCGGCTATGATTGGCGCGGGTGGGCTGGGCGCAGGCGTTTTAACCGCGATTGGGCAACTTAAAAATGGAATGGGCTTTGAATATGGCATAGGCGTTGTCATTATGGCCATTATTCTAGATCGCATTTCGCAGGGAATTGGAAGCTCATTGGGTACTGAAAATAAAAACAATTAAGAAAATGGAGGAAATGAAAGTATGGTAAAACGTAAATCAGCTTGGAAAGCAGTTTCGCTTATTTTAATCGCAAGCCTGGTGCTGGTGTTTTTTGGCGGATGTGCAAATGCCAGCAAATCGCCGTCTTCCAGTGTTCCGGCACCTGCGGAGAATAAAGGAACCATCAATATCGGCTATGTCAACTGGGCGGAATGTATCGCCGTCAGCAACTTGTGGAAGGTCATCCTTGAAGACAAGGGCTACAAGGTTACGCTAACACAGCTGGATGTTGCACCGCTGTTCGTTGGTTTAGCCAAAGGCGACATCGACTTTTTCATGGACGGATGGCTGCCGATCACCCATGCAACCTACTGGGAAGAATATAAGGATTCCCTAGAGGACTACGGCATTTGGTATCAGGA
>JAEWNU010000142.1 GCA_023456995.1 Bacillota bacterium | reverse complement strand
GCTGATGAGCGACGTTACCGTGCTGGCCGTTTCCGGAAGTCTTAGCCAAGGCAGACTGATGCTGGGCTGTGAATTGCTGCTCTCAGGAATGCTTATCGAGTTTGAGATGAAATCGCTGCTCACCGATCTTATGGTCGATGAAAACAATCCGCGTAAGAGCGACCCGCTGCTCGGCCTGATGATTTATTATGCGAACGCTGGCGAGCATATCTGGGATATTTCCAAGAAATTCGGCTCATTACCGGCGCAGATTATGGCGGACAACGAGCTAACACAAGACGTATTGGAAACCGATATGCCGCTGATGATACCCACCGTTTAGTGTGCAAAGGGGAGAAAGAGTATGGAAAGCACAACCAACCACCGCATCTATGAAGACATTGCCCGACGCACCGACGGGGACATTTACATCGGCGTTGTCGGCCCGGTACGAACCGGAAAGTCCACACTGATTAAAAAATTTATGGAGCAGATGGTGTTGCCGAACATTGAAGATCAGGCCTGGCGTGACCGCGCCACTGATGAGATGCCACAGTCGGCAGCAGGCAGAACCATCATGACCACCGAACCGAAGTTCATCCCAGAAGAAGCCGTGCGTATCTCGGTAGATAACAACGCGCAGTGCAATGTGCGGCTTATCGATTGCGTGGGCTACATCGTTCCGAGCTCGCTGGGTTATATCGAAAACGACCAGCCACGCATGGTGATGACTCCGTGGTTTGACCGAGAAATTCCATTTAACATGGCGGCTGAAATTGGCACTGATAAGGTTATAAAAGAGCATTCTACCATTGGCCTTGTTGTCACAACCGACGGCTCCATCTCCGACATTCCGCGCGATGAATACGAGGAAGCCGAGCAGCGCGTGATCAAAGAACTTTCTGGAATCGGCAAACCCTTTGCGGTGGTGCTCAACTGCGTCAACCCCGAATCGGAGCAGGCGCAGGCGCTGGCTGCCCGCATGGAAGAAAAATATCAGGTACCTGTCACACCGCTCAACTGCCTGGGGCTTGACGCTCAGGGCATAGAGAAGATTTTGCAAAGCGTGCTTTACCAGTTCCCGTTAAAACAGATTGCGATTGAAATACCGCGTTGGATCGTTGCACTCGAGAAAGACCACTGGCTTAAAAAGTCGCTTTATGACGCTGTCAAGCAGTCTACATTTGGCATAAAACGCATGCGCGAGCTGCCCGAAAAGCTGGCTGGTGCAAAAAAATGCGAATACCTCAATGAATTCTCGCTCGATTCCATTGATTTTGGCCAAGGAAGTGCCAGAGCGCGCGCGACGGTGGACCCAAAACTGTTCTACCGTGTCATTGGCGAAGCAACTGGTATTGACGTTCAGGACGACACCGACTTGATGCCGGTCATGATCAAGCTTGCTGCCATTAAGCGCGAGCATGAAAAATACCGCAATGCACTCGATGAGGTCGCAGCTACAGGCTATGGTATTGTTATGCCAACCATGGAACAGCTAACTCTCGAGGAGCCTGAGATTATCAAACAGGGTGGGCGCTACGGCGTTAAGCTGCGCGCCTCGGCACCGTCAATACATATGATGCGCGCCGATATTTCCACAGAGGTATCACCTATTGTAGGCAGTGAAAAGCAGTCGCAAGAGCTGGTAGAATATCTCCTTTCGGAATTTGAAAGTGATCCGGCTAAAATCTGGAGCTCGAATATTTTTGGTAAGAGCCTGCATGAGCTTGTCAACGAGGGGCTACACAATAAGCTCTATCGAATGCCAACCGACGCGCGCGGCAAGCTGACAGAGACAATTGAGCGCATAATCAACGACGGCTGCTCTGGTCTTATCTGCATCATTTTGTAATGTTATAGGGTTACTTGTGAAAAAGCGCGGCAGACGCAAAAGCTTACCAGCTCAAGGTTTTTGTGGGGAGTGTGGCAAACGCCTGCTCCAATGTTGCCAAACGGCACTGTTTAAATATGTTGCCAGTATGTCCGCGCTTTTAGACCGGCTATTACGTGATTATGGCGGCAGCCGCGGCTCCTTTTTTAGGAGTCGCGGCTGCCGCCATTTGATTAAAAGATAATTATTAACAATATTTTATTGAAAGCAATGGAAATAAACGGTATGATTATACTCAAATCAATAAAGAGGAAATGGTTATTATGAAAAATGTAATACGATATGTTTCGTTTATGGTTGCGGCTGCAGTTTTAATGTCCAATTGCATGATGGTATTCGCCAAGGACAAAAAAGATGATTTGCCGACTACAGCCAACTGCACAATAACGGTTGAAGATGAAAAGCTCACCGTTTCAGGCAGTTGTACTTCAACCACCAGTTATACCATCAAGGATAAGGATGTTGCCCTTGCGGTGGACAGCATCGGGCTGGTGTTGACCTACCCCACTCAAAGCGACAACGTTAAAACCATCCGTCTGGGCAAGCGAATTTATGCGTTTACTATATCCGGCACGCTCGATTCTCTTACACTCGCCGACACGCTGGATTATCACTATAACGTAACCGTTAATGCCATTGTCGATCGGCTGACAGTGAATGGCGATGTTAAGCTTACACTACCTGAGGCTGCCGAAATCAATACGTTGACGGTTGCAAACGATAAGGCGGTTGTAATGGCAGAAAGTGATGCCAAAATTCAGAACACCAACCGAGCGGTGGACTCAGAAACCTATCTGTCGGTGGCGCTGCGTGATTACCCTTTCAATGTGTCGACGGCTTCTTACGATAACGCTACCGGCGTGCTCTCCTTACAGGTTAAACAGACTGGATGCACCATCGACGATGCCTTAAAAGATGTCGTCCTAAGCGTCCGGCGGGTTCACGGCGATCAGGCGGTGGCGGGCCAGTGGTACTGGGCGAACCTTGACGGCGGTGCAACGGCTAGCGGCCGTTATCTGTATCGCTTTACTCCCACGCAGGGGGCAGGCACACAGGAGCTGGTGGTGGAGCTTGATGCGCTCGAGAGCGCATCTTAAAGATTCTAAAGCATCTCATAAGGGGGTGTAGCAAACGGCGCAACCAGGGGTTGTTCCTAATGTGGTATGATGGCACACTGTCATCTGCTGCAGGTGGGGCGCGACGCCTTGGCGCACTGTTTTGCTACATCCCCCTTTTGACCATTGAAAGCCCATTCTACTGCTGCTACAGTGTATTAAAAAGCACCCCGACATTAGAGCAGAAAGAGGAAACCAGCACTCAATGCTCTAAAGCCTCACCAAAAAAGTGGTAAGATCTAAAAATGGGGTATTCACCTGTCACGCTAAAGGTTCCTATGACTA
>JAEWNU010000141.1 GCA_023456995.1 Bacillota bacterium | reverse complement strand
CGTCATGGCGACGGTTCGATATTCGGGTTGATAACCAAGACGGGCCAACAGCGTTTTGGAGAGCACCGCAAGGTCGTATTGTCCGCCCCAACCCTGTGTCACCACAGCTTCCGGTGCGTATCGATATTCACTATTTGCATTGGCGTCGCTGTCGGAAGGAATCCATTTCAGTCCGCGCATGAGCTTTAAAAAATCTTCGTCAGTTTGCATCGCCTTGATTTGTTGACTGCCATAGAGCGTGAGCGACGGTGATGGCACCTGTTTCCCTAATACTTCATCGTCAGAAAGCCCAATTGGCTTACGATCGCTTGATGCGGGGCGGGTAGCCTGATGCGCCGCAATTGCGCCGTTTACTGCTTCTTCCAGTTGCTTTTCAAAGGTGATGTCAACTAAAATTTCTGGCTTTTGGGCAAGCAACGCAACATGTTGGTATGGCGTACTGCTTACAGAAAGCTTCAGCTCAGGCAGCAGCGAGCTGGTGAGCATCCATTCACTTGGCTCACTGCCCGGCGGCAGGTCAAATAAGAAAATGCCGCGGCGGGACTGCCCATCAAACGCACCCCATGAGCCGTTTTCTTGTGTACCACCAAAAATCAACTGATTGGTGTGAACCAGATCTACTATGGCAATTGTTTCGCTCTCGCCGCCGGCAAATCCGGAAAGCCCGCTGCGACCCATCACAGCCTGTTGCAGTTCATTGGTACTATTATCGTCCTCGTTTATATCTTTGCGCTGCAATTGAAGAATGCTTTCTAGCCCGCCGGTGCCCTCGCCGTCTTTTTTATCGGTCAGTGTAAAATCTAGAACAATTTGACTGCTGTTTTCACTGGCTGGTGAAAGGGAGTTGACGGTCAAATCAAAGTATTCGTGTGAATGTTTCTTGTCTTCGCTTCCCGTATTGTAAGGTTGGCCTTTCACCACATCCCATTGTCTGGAGCCGGTCGCAAGATCAGCATAAATTGATGATTTTGCATTCAAAAGCTCATTTGGAAGGATAAACGGGAGGCGTACATTGCTGCACGAGCCCGGCGCTAACATCGTGCTGCCTACAAAGCCCAACGGCAGGTTACGGACAATCTCACTCATGGGAGTCATCAGCACACCGTTGTCGGTTTCAATTTGATAAAGAAACCGCTGGGTGGGGTCAATATCCAAAAGCGCCTGTACCTTGCTTTGAAACTTCGCTTCCAAAATACGAAAACTGGCGTTTTTCTTGGCGTCCTCAGGCGCATATTCAGCGTCCGCCTGTGCCAGCGTTACGCCTTCTAATGTGGTTTGCTCAGATTTTCCGGTAAACGCCAGTGAAAATGCTGAACTCATCTGTGTGGGTTCCTGGGTCGGCAACGTATCCATGGTAAGCATCTGCTGTGACAGCCTGCCCGAAAGCGGCAGTTCAATGTGCCCGTTAGCGGTGTCGTACAGATGCAGCGAAAGCTGGGTGATATTGCCGCTCACCGGCTGATCAACAAGAAACACCAGCGCACCCGATCTTGCCTCCTTGTCAAAGACGGTAATGTCACTTTCACCAGGATTGGCAAGGGGTTTTTCCGCAAGCCATGTTGCCTGCGAGGGCGGCATCATCCTGCCTTCGTTTACCGAGATATAAAAGTGATTAAAGATATTCGGAATACAGTAGCCGATTTCATTTGCGCTCTTATCGGCTTTAGAAAATTCCAGCGAGGCGTTTAGCGCAAGGTAAACCTGCCCTTCTGGCGCGGGAATGCCCTTGAAAATATCCATTAAATATGCTTCAGAAACAGTTAACTTGCCAAATTTATTGTTGCCCTGTTTGTTTTCAAAAGGCATCCGCATTAGAACGTTACTCTGTGTGACGGGTTGATCTCCGCCGTATAGAAGCTTTGCTGCCCCACCGTTGTAGATGGAATAGCGCTCGCCCGTTTTACAGGTTACAACCTGCGGGTTAAGCTGTTTGCCTGGGGCGGTCTTGGGTGAAAAGTCTGCAAAATTTTCTGTCGTACAGAAGTTTAGCCCTTTGTTGACACCAGTCTTGCAGTCGACATTAAGGGTAATGTTGACGCCCTTCTTCGGTGTAGGGATATCGATTTTGTCAATCAGTTCTCGTAGTTTTTTATCAATTTCCTCTATGCTGTTGGTCAGAATGTAGCCGCCACCCGCTTTCTCAGCCGCTGTTTTGAATATAGTATCCAGCTCGGCATTGTTCGGATCATCGGCAAGCCCCGCAAATAGTACCCGAATGCCGGATTGTTTCAGCATCAAAAGAACCTCATCCAGTTCCTCAGGATTTTCTAAGTCGTAAAGGGCGGCATCGGTAAAGAAAATCAGAACTCTCTTTTGAGAAGGGATGGGAGCCAGATTTGAATGAGCAAGCATGAGCGCATATTGGGTGGGGGTGCCACCGCCCGCCTCTAGGCTTCCCAGCGCTTGCAAAAAGTTTGCTTTTCTGTCGGAGGTAAGCTGATCAAAACGGGGGAATTCTCCGCCCTCAGGCTCGGCGAAACTGCCCAACTGCATCAGCGCGTTGTCCGGCATCTGCAGAATAAAGTTGTGAAACATCTCCTTGACCTTATCCAACCGCCAGCCTACGTTTTCGCTCTCAGCGGGGTCGGTGTCCATCGAACCGGAACGGTCAAGCATCATCGAGATAACCGGCACGGTACCGCTCTGATCCACGGGAATGGTAGGGCGCTGATAAGTTACAGTATATTGATTGCCAAATTGACCAGATATTGAAGCAAAAGCCCCTTCAAGAGCATCTTTATCGGAAACGGCAAAATATCCGCCGTTTTTAGAAGACGCACTCATAGCAATCAGCGTGGATGGGTCGTGCCCCTGCCCGAATCCGATGGTGAGTACCGTTACGCCGCTCGTCGCAATCTGTTCAATAATTTCTTCTTTGGTAGTTGTACTGCCCTCACCATCCACCCCCGGCTCACGGCTGTCCGCACCGTCCGAAAAGACCACAGCGTAGCCACGCTTTTTGCCATTGAGCAGCGTAAGTGCTTGTGCCGTGGCGTCATATAACGCGGTCGCACCGCCCTCTTTTACAGTGGAAAGTGCTTTTAAAGCACTGGCCTTGTCGCTTCCCGGGTGGACAGTAATATCCTGTGCAAACTGTATCAAACAGATGGAGGAGTTTTCGGGCAGACTCTCAACAAATCGCTGAGCCGCTGCCACGCAGGGTTTCATGTTTTCGCCCATGGAACCGGAGGAGTCCAGCACCAGCACAACATCGCTTCCCGCAAGCTCACGCTCCACTTTGAGAACAGTCGCATTTGCGCCTTCCTCAGTAATAGAAATATCCTCCTTTTGCAGTGCGATATTCCGCTCAAGAGGGTCGTTAAGAACAAAGGATATTACCGCTTGTTCTCCTTCAGTTTTGCCGCTAAGCAGTTCTATCCCGCCCTCGTTGGCGTCAAAATCGCCATAAAATCGAGATAACGCGCCCGCTGCTGCAGCAGCCTCGGGAGGAATGGTGACTGTGGTAATTTCGCCCGCATTCACCGGTATCAGCCGCAGGATATTTGGTGAGTCGGAGACCCCTGAGCCGATTAGCAGATTGTAGTATCCAGCGGGAGCAGAGAAGAACAAGTCGCCGTTCTGGTCGGTAACGCCGTTAAGTTCCTTATCGACTACAGAAACCGCGCGGTGCGTGACATTTGCCCACCTGGGGGTCAATACGCTTGCTGAATCCATAGGCACACCGACAACACGAATGCCCCCCGGCGCTTCACCCCATTTAACAGGCGTGATGTCTGCCACTGTGCTGAGTGTAACACTGATTTCATCGGGAACCGAGACATTTTCACCCCAGGTCATTTTCCAACAGAGAGGGCCTTCGGTAATTGGCAGATCGTCCAGCACAAAGCGGTCAGTTTTCTTTCTGTTGAGGTTGGTATCCCAAACGGACAGTTGGGTTTCGTAGCTGAATCCGCTCCATCTGGCGGCACTGCTAACCTCCAAGCCAACACCGCTGTCATCCGCGCCTTTTAATGTGATGGCCGCCGATTGCAGCTTTCCGTTGGTAGGAGCGGTGTAAAAGATATAGGCATTGCCCGAAAGCTCAGCAGGGCGCAGGGTGAGTGGTTTGCCAATTGGGAGTGTGTTCACATTAACGACCGTAATTTCTACGCCACCGTCAATCTGATTTGCATCGGCCCACCAAGTTACCGTGTCATTTTCTTTTATAGCGAAGGTAGAATGATCGCGCGTACCGGGAAACCACTGTCCACCTGCCTCGCGGGTATACCACCTTAGCCAATTAAGAGAATAATCGGGGTTAGCGATGGAAAGTACCCAGCGTTCGCCCGTCAAATTTTCCCGCTTTTCGGTGTAGCCATCCAGCGTGTAAAAGGTAACCGGTTCCAAATCTGTTCCTATGTATTGCACTTCGTCATACAGGGAAAAGGCGCCAAGCGGATTAAACTTTGGAACGGGAACGCTTTGCCAGTCATCTGCATTGCCGGTTTTGAGCATCACAAAATCTTTACCAGCCTCACCAATGCCATCGGCGGGGCCTTTTTTGATTCCGGAAAGTGCGACCGCGCTGTCCGGTGCAGTGGAAGGCGCTTGGCTCGTGTCATCCGCGCCCTTTTTATCGCAGCCTGGCAGCAGAGAAATAACCATACAGGCCGCGAGAAATACAGACAGACAGCGTTTTTTGTTTCTCATACTGTTTACCTCGCTATCGTTTACTTATAGCTTATTACCGCACTGAGAGCAAAACTTGGTCCCAACTCCATTTTCCGTGCCGCAGGCGGGACATTTGGAAGTAGCGTCCTGAAGAGCAATGGGAGCGGAGTTTATCGGCTTTTGCTCTTTGAGTAACTGAATTTCGGTTCGTGTAGCTTCTATACGCTCTTGTGCGGCTTGGATTGCCTCGCACCATTCCAAAATTTGCGCATCGGCAGTTTTGGTTGACAAGTATTTCTCCCAATAGAAGAGGCCAATTTTACCCTTCAAATCTGTAATGCCGTCTTCTTCCGAACTTATCTTGGCATTCAGCTTGCCAGTCTCGATCATGTCGCCAGTTTTATCAGCGGCGGTTTTTGCCATCTCGCTAAGTTTATTTAAAAAATTCGCCATGTTGATTACTCTCTTTCTGTTTTGCAATGTTATTATGCTTTGAATTTAATATTGCTTAAAATTGTTTCGAAGTCGGACGAAAGAGAATCGAAAGTGCTTGCAGAATCGCCAAATGTAATGACATAAGTTTTGCCTTCCGCGAACAGATAAACGTAGAGATATTTCATCTCTAGTTTGCTAACCGTGCAGGTGAACATCAGCTTTTTTGCCTCTTTGCTGTCGACCGTAATTGTTTCAACGTTCCCGGCGGTGATAACATTATCAAATGTTTTTCGGTAAATTTCGAGCGCTTCGTTAACGACTTCATCCAGTGTGCCGCTTGTAAAAGGTTCGGCTTTCACCATCACACTGGCAGTATTTTTCATGTAATGTACAGGCAAAACGGAACCTTCTATCGGAGTCCAGCCCTCAGGGGGAGAAATCTGAATCGTCACCTCTTGATTTTTGCTGTCTTTTGTTTGACTTTGTACAGATTCTGTCTGACGGGATGTTGCCGCAGTAGTACTGTTGCTGGACGTCGGAGCGTGAGAAGCTGCTGTAATATTGGCAGCCCCGTTCTGCGCACAAGCGCAGAGCAAAACAGCGATTATAAATGTAAGAAATAGCAGCATATATCTCTTCAAAAAATCCCTCCTAAACATTTTACAAAGCAAGTTTTTATCTAAAAAAGGAAATTCATTTTTCTATGACAGTTTGGTTCCGCATTCCACGCAAAAGCGGGTGTCAGCCTTGTTTTTGGTGCCGCAGCTTTGACAAATAAGAGCGGCTCCGCCCAGCCGTGTTCCGCAATTTTGACAAAACTTTGTACCGACAGAATTTTCTTCTCCGCAGCTGGGGCAGATACAGTCCATGAACTCCTGCTCGGCAACTTTTTTGGCAGCCTGCGCTGCCTGTAGCTTTTCTTTTGCCTCAACTAGTTTTTTTTGCACCACGCGCAATTCTTCCAGTAGATCGGCATAGTCAGCACTGTCACGAATTGTGGGAAAAACTCTTTTCCCCAGCGTTGCATAAACTTGTTCTTCCTGCTGCTGTAGCTCGCTTAGGGCGTTTGTTGCCGAAAAGATTTTTGTATCTGGATCATCCGGAGGCATAAAATTACTGAGGCCCTTAAAAAGACCGCCTAAAATATCGCTAGTCATCGTGTCAGCCCTCCTACAACTTTCGGCCGCATTCGCCGCAGAATTTGGTGCCGGGCGCATTTTCCGCACCACAGGCGGGACATTTTGCCACTATAGGCGCGGTCATTGAGCTGCCGCAGTTATTACAGAATCGAACCTCGCGCGCGTTTTCCTTGCCGCACTTGGGACATTTGACAAGCGACATGGAAGCGCCGCAGTTGCTGCAAAATTTGCCGGTGCCGGCAGGTTTTCCGCAGACGGGGCAGACGGTGGTTTTGCTTTCAAGCTTTCCCGACCAAACGGTGGCGGTGTCGGCCGCTTCATCCAGATTTCGCTGCATTGCGGATGCCCTTGCCTTAGCCACATAAATTTCTTGGCGGGGGGCACACTCGACGCACAACCCCTCATCCTCGTTAAAGTCTGCATCACACACCCATTTGTGACAGGCGTGGCAACGGTGAAAATGCTGTTGTGCCTCGTTCTGCGCACGATTAAAAGCAGCCTCATGTTCCTTTTGCCATTCGGCGCTCATCCCGTTAAACCGCTCCGAGAGCACATCGCTGCCGCGCTCTACCGCCCATCCGACATTGCCGAGCGCACCGCCAAAAAGGTTACTTACCGCCCAAATGCCCTGTCCGATTCCTCGGATTTTAGCGTTTTTCTTACTGGTTTCTGACTCCACAAAGCTGGTTTTGTAGCCATCCTGGCAGATGTCGCAATAAAAGGTAAACTGGAAACCGACTTCGGTGGAGTTATCTTCATAATTGCGTGTAAATGCTTTGAGCATATGACCATTCCTTCCTATAATTTTTTGCCGCAAGCGGTGCATTTTGTGTTTTCAAAAAACTGCATCTCACCACAGCGTGGGTTTTGGCATGGCTTAAGCAGACTTACACGACAAGCATCGCACTGTTCACCTGCAAAAGTTTGCTGCTTACATTTGGGGCAGGTGATGTACAACGGTCTGCCGCAACCCGAGCAGACGGCGTTTTCTCGGCGAACCTCCCGCAGGCAAGTGGGGCACAGATCTACAAAAGGACTCCTGTTGCCGCATTTTGGGCAAAAACGGCTGTCACGCTCTATGAATGTACCACAGTGCTTACAGGGCTGTTTATAACTTGCCATCATCCGCCACCTACCTTTGACCTGTGAATCTGACGGCAAGGCTGCCAACCACAGGAATGTAATATTCCTTGTAGCCATAAGCTTTTATCATTGCTATGACTGCAAAAACCGTCATAGCAAGCGCGATAACGGTAACGAGCAAGCCCAAAATACCTGCTGCACCTAGCGCCGCAGAAAAGGTATAGGAGTTTAGCATTGACACACCAACGAGCCCGCCCGATACCGCCAACACCAGAAAGCTGAGCCCCGCTCCGAACACATGGAGCAAAAAGGACTGCATGGCATGAAACTTGATAAATTTACTGTCTTTTTCCATGAAGAAAATCACCAGTGGTACCAGCCATGCGAGATAGCGAATGACGGGTATCCAGCCGACAACCACCGAGGCGATGTAGCTAAGCATTGCTACCACGTTGGCGTTAAGTCCTCCGATGGACGATTTGTGCGGTTGATAGAGATTATCCATAGAAACCCCCTCCTGTAAATCATTCTTGCTTTGCGTTCTAATCCTAGGGTCCATCAAAAAATCAATTAGTCGGAAGATTTTGGGGGTCGATACCAGCTTGCCGCATTGCCTCCTCGGCTTGCTTTTGAATTTCCTCGGGGCTCATGTCGCCGAACTCTTTTTGCAGTTCCTCCAGCTCTCGCTTGGTTTCTTCATCCATCTCGATGCCAGCGGCGAAGGAAGGCATGGCGGTTTCCTTGTAGTCGGCTTGCAGCTCAAGCATTCCGGCGGGAATTTTGTCGCTGATTTCCAGCACAAGCATGGTCATATCCCCATCGGCGGTTTTGATGACGAGGGCATAGAGGCTTTTATTATCCATGTAAAAGCGTATTGTGCCGTCGCTGACTTGATATTCTTCATAGGGCAGAACTTTTCCGTTTACAGAATCTGTGCCGCTCCCAAGATAAACAAGATCCTCAGTTTCGGTGAGTCCCGTGTCCATCTGCATCTCAGGTATGTCAAGCTTCATATACGTCTTAGACGCATCGTCAATTTGATAGAAACTGCCATCCTTTACTAAGGTTCGCATCTTAATCCCCATTGTGTCCATGATGTTGGCGACGGTCTCTCCATCCGTAGCGGTAGCAATTTCACTTTCAAAATCCCCTTCATCGGTGGTAACAGTAGCGATATAACGCATATAGAACCTGCCGTCTTTCATGATGTCAACATAGGTTGAGGAAAGTAGTTCAGGCGCAGAGAGGGATGCTTTACTTTCGGGTGCTGCGGATTTGCTCTGCTCCGGAGCACTGGGGGAGGGCTTGCTGCTTTGTTGGGCGGATGCAGGATTGCCACCACCTGAGCAGGCCGTAAGGGAAAGCGCGAGTGTTAGTGCCAGCAAGTATAAGAGTAGTTTTTTCATAAGAACCTCCAATTCATTTATCAGCTTTATTTGTTTGATTACGCAATGGTGCGCATGAAACGCACATCATTTCATCAATGTTGTAGTGATCATCACAGATCCAATGGTGGCATTTGTGGCAACAGTTAAAGTGGGGGCGAGCCTCCATTCGGGCAATTACAAGGGCTTCAGCCACTGTGTCCGATACGATTTTTCCTGTGGTATAGCCGTTGTCGCATAACTCACAGGCAAAGTGAAAACGATAAGCGCCATTTTCAAAGAGCATGGTGCTTTTGGATGTGAAATCACGCTCAGTGTCCGCCATCATCCCGCATCCCCTTTGTTATCCCTTTAGGGAGAAAACATTTGCATGTGAGAATTGCTTTCAGAGGTACTTCTAATTGCGCTTTGTCTATGCTCGCTACTTTTTCGATGTTTTTTCCTGTGAGTTTCGCTACAGGCTCCACCATATTGCGCCCTCCTTTACTAGTTTTTTGTTTGAACGACCAATTGTAAGGAGCAAGTAACAACATTGATTTAGTTGCATTTCGTGCTATAATAAAAGTAAAAAATTGCCTTCTACAGCGCTCTGTTTTTACTTTGCAACCCCATTATATGGGCTCTATCTTGCCTTGTAATCATCCCAAGTGTGATTGCGTGGCAAGAAAAGGGGTGATTTTTGGGGTGATTATTTGCAGAATTTAACTCAGTTATATTTTGAAGCGGGGAGGAAGCAAAATGAAGAGCAAAATATTATCCCTTTTTTTAAGTTTTGGTTTGATCTGCGTGGCGCTTGCTGGCTGTGGGAGCAACGAAAAACCAAGCCCCAAAAGTCCCGTCACCCTCAACATGTGGCACAACTATGGTGGGGATATGCAGCAGACCATGGATTTGCTGATTGACGAATTCAACAGTACCGTAGGTAAGGATCAAGGCATTGTTATCAATGTCACCGCAATAGCCTCAAGCTCGGAGCTGAATGAAAGTCTTAAAATGATTGTCAGCGGCGACCCTGGCGCACCTGCCATGCCCGATATCTGTACCGCTTATCCCAAGGTTGCCATCAGCTTTGTCAACAAAGGAATGCTGGCAGATTTGGAGGGGTATTTTACTAAGGATGAGCTTGCCGCTTACATACCAGCATTTATTGACGAGGGGCGTTTTGATAATGGGCTCTATGTATTCCCGATGGCAAAATCCACCGAGATTCTTTACTTAAATCAAACTCTGTTTGACCGGTTTGCCGCAGAAACGGGTGCCTAAATGGAGCAGTTTGATACGATGGAAGGCCTCTGTGAGCTGTCGCAGATGTATTATGAATGGACTGACAAGAAAACGCCCGAGATAAAAGGCGACGGCAAGCAGTTTTATGCCTCTGATTCATGGTTCAATATGGCACAAGTGGGCATGAAACAGCTTGGCGAGAGCCTGATTGTTTCAGAAACAGGCAGCAACGAAGCCAACAATTATCAAATAGATTGTAGCGGCACTGCATATGCCCATATATTCGAAACGCTTTACACGCCAGCGGTTAAGGGGGGCATTGCGATCTATGACGGATATTCCTCCGACCTTTCTAAAACAGGAGACCTTGTCTGCTCCACCGGCTCGTCGGCGGGGATTCTGTTTTACGGAGATACCATTACCTATCCGGACAACCGGGTGGAGCAGGTGGAATACAGCATTCTACCTTATCCGGTCTTTAAAGGGGGAACCAAAACAGCCATTCAGCGCGGAGGCGGCTTCATGGTAGCCAAGACCGAGGAAAAGAGGGAATATGCAGCGGTGCAGTTTCTCAAATGGCTCACTGCGCCGGCACAAAATATGCGCTTTATAGCCTCCACCGGATATCTGCCGGTAACGGTGCAGGCTTTTGAACAAGATATGAAAAGCCACATGGAGGGCGTGGAGGATACCCGCATCAAGAAAATGCTGGCGGCGGTCAACTCCATGTATGAGAACTACAGCTTTTTTACACCACCCATTTTTGAAGGCTTTGACAGCATCAGCAAAGAATATGAAAAAGACTTCAAAGCGCTGATGGCCATTGAACGTGAACGGTACTTAAATAGCGGCGAGCTTTCTCCCAGAGAGGCACAAAAAAAGATGAGCAAGTAGTAATGACGTCATGGACAGGAAGGGGCACGGAGTGAATATGTTTCGACAAGCAATTGCACTCTGGATGCGGGAACGAAAACATAAGGGAACCCACCTGCAACGCAGGCTCTTCGCTTTTTTTGCTATGTCAGGGGCGGCGGTCATTCTGCTGTTCGTTTCTTTGCTCCTGTTGTTTGATATTACGGGCAGCGGCGCTTCCGAAGTGCGGCAGTTTGTGCAAAGCGATCTTTCTCATATTAGTGAGGATATTGCCATGAACTTTGGCAGACTGTCTGTGCAGGGTGTTTCCTTTTCAGAGGTTATTGCCTCGAATGCCGATGGCTTTTTCAAGGAAAACAGTATATCTCCGAAGGAGCTAAAAGAACACCCAGAGTTGATCAATCCATTTCTAGCAGCGCAGATGCAAGCTATGACTGCGGCTATGGAATACAACCTATGCAGCGGCGTGTTCCTACTGCTGGATGCAACAGTGAATCCCAGTCTTGAAAACGCAGAATATTCCCGTGCGGGAATATTCCTAAAAAAGACCGACCCCAACGCAGTAAGTGCGGTGGGATCGGATATTTACTACCTTAGAGGACCATCCAGCATTGCAAGAGATAACGGCATCAACTTGATGGGGCAGTGGCGTATGGAATTTGACATTCGAGGTGAGAAGTTTTTTCAGGAAACGATGGACACGGCAAAAGTAAATTCCAATCAGCCTCTTTCCAGGCTTTATCACTGGAGCCATCGTACCACCCTTTTGGAGAACAGCGAATCGGGCATTCTACTGTGTGTTCCCCTTCGCAGCAAAAGTGGTGAAGTGTTTGGAGTGTGCGGTTTTGAAGTAAGTGATCGTCTTTTTAAACGGCAGTACAGCCCCGATAACAGCGCCTATACCAATATTTTTGCCGCTATCGCTCCCTCTGATGGAAGGACGTTTCATGTTGAGCAGGGCCTGATCGCCGGCAACTATTATCTAACCAGCGCCTGCATGCCGGAGCCCCTTCAAATATCCGAAGAGAGCAAAGGGTTTTGCTTGTACAGCGGCGGGCCAAACATCTTCGGCGGTATTCATACCGATGTAAAGCTCTATCCCACCGATTCGGTCTACAACGGCGAAAAGTGGATTGTGTCGGTGATGATGAACCAAAAGACCTTGCAAAATGCTATCACAGGCAATACGCCTTATCTCCTAATGATTATTATTATCCTGCTGCTCACGAGCCTTGGGATGTCTATTTTCATCAGCCGCCGCTATTTGCGTCCGGTGGAGGAAGGTCTTAATGCAATTAAGTCGAGAAACTATGGGTGCGGCGCTAAAAACCCTTATGTGGAAATTAATGACCTTATGGAATTTTTAGCGCAGCAGGATGAGAACCAAAAGGATCGATCTGTTACACTTTCAAAGCCGCAGGGCGATTCAGCCCTTATGTTTGAAGCGTTTGTACAAAATGCAAAAACGCTTTCTCCTGCAGAAAAAAGCGTTTTTGATCTCTATGTGAAGGGATATCGAGCACAGGAGATTGCGGATGAATTGTGTCTTTCCATTAACACCATTAAAACGCACAACCGCCGAATTTTTGCCAAACTCAATGTGTCCACCCGCAAGGAATTGTTGGTTTACCTCGATATGATGAAGAAACTTGATATGATCAAGGAGGGTTCACGCCTTGGTTAGCCGCAGCCGCATAACAATACTAATTGTCTAGCTGTTGGGAGTTACCTAAGAAATATGCTTCAACTGGAAAAAAGCAATGTTGCATATAAATTGGCATTTAATAATTTTACCATATATATTGGTATAATATACCTCTTTACAAGCAAATTTATACGTAGTAATATCAAAATGTAGATTAAATGTGAATACTAAAAATCTAGGGTAGCAACATAAATTTGCATTTTGCAACGATAATAGCAAACTTACCGAAAGGTGAGGACGCAAAGCTGAGGGTCTAAGGTCTTTTGACTACGACAGCCTGGTTGCCGAACTGTTTTAAGTGTTATGCTTATAATGCTTGAGCTCTATTCGTGCATACGAATGTGGATTTTTTATTCCCAAAATTAAAAAACAACAACGATAATAGCAAACTTACCGAAAGGTAAGGACGCAAAGCTGAGGGTCTAAGGTCTTTTGACTACGACAGCCTGGTTGCCGAACTGTTTTAAGTGTTATACTTATAATGCTTGAGCTCTATTCGTGCAGCCGAATGGGGCTTTTTTATTCCCAAAATTAAAAAAACAACAACGATAATAGCAAACTTACCGAAAGGTAAGGACGCAAAGCTGAGGGTCTAAGGTCTTATGACTATGACAGCCTGGTTGCCGAACTGTTTTAAGTGTTATGATTATAATGCTTGAGCTCTATTCGTGCACCCGAATGGAGCTTTTTCTTATTCAAAAGTGCCTTGAGCAGGCTTATCTACAAAGCAAAATGAAATGGGGGCTTAGTTTGGCTAGCAAAATATTGGCTCTTGCTTTTTGTCTTGGCGGAACAATCATCGGGCTACTGCTCCCCGCTATAGCGCAAAAGATAGTTTGCCGCAAGTCGTTTCAAAAAGGCATAAACCCTGGCATGGATACTGGTTATCTCAAACCTTATACAAAGCTTGGGGTTTGCCTTCTAAACGCTGGATTATGGTGCCTTACAGTACTGCGCTTAGAAAACATAAAGACAGCTATCCTTCTATCATCTCTTTTTACATTCGCAATTCTCGTTACCATAATTGATATTAAAATAAGGATTATACCTAATGAACTGGTTCTGCTTATGGCTACCGTAGGCGTCGCATTTCAAGCATTACATTTTGGCTTTTCATCTTTGGTAGTTGC
>JAEWNU010000140.1 GCA_023456995.1 Bacillota bacterium | reverse complement strand
TAATTTTGCCGCACGCTGATTTCGCCGGTGAGGTTCTTGGCAAACAGCGCTGAGACCTCCTTGGGCGAGGTAGTATTGGCCAGAGCCCACATCAGCTTGGTGACGGCTGCCTCGGTAGTCATATCGCCCCCGGGGATAACCCCTTTTTGCAGCGCACGCCTACCCACTTCGTAGGTGGTCATGTCGCTGCGCTCATACAGGCATTGGCTGCACACCACAACTGACATGCCGAGTTCAACTAGATGCTCGAGCGCCGTCACAAGGTCGCGGCGCAAAAAGGCCAGCCCACCCGAGCCAAACGCCTCAAGCACCACGCCGTGGCAGTCGAGTTGTGGAAGCGCTTCGAGAAAACGCGGGTCCAGCCCAGGAATCAGCTTAAATAACGCCACTCGACTGTCTACTTGATCGGCCAGCGTGCAGGGCGCGCTTTGAACAGGAAGCAAATGAGAATTTATAACAAGCCCATCCGAGCTGACTTGCGCCACTGGAGGCAGGTTGACGCTGTCGAAAGCATTAAAACCGGTGGTGCGAACCTTGACTGCACGACAGCCCAATAGTACATTGCGGTCAAACGCCACAAAAACGCCGGGGACGTCGCTGGCTGCCATGGCAAAAGCGGTACGCAGGTTGTCTGGCGCATCGGAAAGGGGATGAAAAATCGGCAATTGGCTGCCGGTAAGTACCACAGGCAAATCAATATTCGGCAGCATGAAGCTCAGCATTGAGGCCGTATAGGCCATGGTGTCAGTGCCATGGGTAATGATAATGCCATCAAATTCTCCGCGCTGCTCAAATACGGTGCGGGCAATGAGCTGCCATTCCTCGGGCTGAATATTGGAAGAATCAAGGGTGAGCAGGTCGCGTATCGTTACATCATAGGTTAGTGGGCCGGCCAGCTCCAGCAGCCCCGCGCCGTGAGCCGTAGGGCGCAGACCATCTTCCGATGGGGTTGAGGCAATAGTGCCGCCCGTTGTGAGAAGCAATAGCTTTTTCATAATGACATTTCCCTCCGGCCAAAATATTGGAAAAAAATGCGCCTCCACTAAAAGGTTATACCACAAAAAAGAGCAGAGAACGTTTATAATTCATAAGATACCCATTCGGTGCTTATTATACCACAAGCGCAAGCGTGCAATGGTATAATTGTACATCAAAAGGTGCTAGGGGCGAGGCATTGGACATCACTCGGTAAAATAAGTCGCTTTGCGGCTATTTTACCATACAAACATAGAAATATAAAGCCTCTGCCATACGCTTAAACCATGTCCGTTTTGGCGGTATTAGCAAAATGACATAATATCACGGAAATGTCACAGCTTGTTAATGGATGACACCACCTGAGCGATTGACACAAAACTATCTGGTGGTATAATAAATTGGTATAGAAATTGCGATTAATGCCGTACCGATGCGCTATAAAGCGGCGGATGGACGGCTTTTGCACCGCCTCGTTTATGTGAGGCGGAAGGCTTTAAAACTGGGAGGTGAGACCGGTGCGGTATTTTGCGTTGCTTTTATCAATATTGCTGTTAAGCGCTTGCAATGGCATTCAGCTTGGCGTTAACGAGTTGCTCGAGCCGCCGCGCCTGACGACACAGCAGTCAGCTATCTACGACGCGGTTGAGCTGGCAGTTGGCACTAACGCATTTAAGCTGAGATATCCCCGCAGGGGCGACAATCTTTCGGCTTGTGTACTCGATGATCTGGACAAGGACGGGCGGGATGAGGCTATAGTTTTTTATGAGCTGACCGTCAACGGCTTAACTTCCTCATGGATGAGCATTCTTGCGGAAGATGACGGCGTTTGGAAAAGCCGTTATCAACTCCCTGGGGAGGGCGGCGAGATCGATTTTGTCTCGTTTGCGCCGATTGAAAATGCCGAGCGCGACAATATCATTGTCGGATGGACCATTGCAGGCAAAGATAATCTGATCTGCAAGGTGTATTCATATACCGAAGAAAGTGCTGAAACGCGCTATGAGGGTAGTTACAACGAAATCTTAATTGACGATGTGGACAGCAACGGCCTTTCGGAAATGATACTCTGCACCAAAAATTTGACTAAATCAGCGGTTATGTCGCTGATAAAATATCGTTCGGGACGCATTGTTCGCACCAGTGTGGTTGAAATGCCAACCGCTATGACCGACTATGCGAAGCTTTCATATGGCAAACTGACAACGGGGTTAAATGCGGTGTTTGCCGATATCTATCTGGGTTCCGATGAAATGTCCACTCGTATTGCAGTGGTGGATGATCAAAAGTCTGTGATTGAGGCGCTTTCAAACGAGGATCTTGGTATCTACGAATCATTCGACCGGGCGACACCGACGCTGACTTGCGCCGATGTCAACGGAGACGGGCTGATCGATATTCCGGTTTCCATATTGCTTCCGGGCTATTCCACAACGGATGAACGCGAGGCGGTTTATCTCACCGAATACATGAGCATTATTGAAGGTGAGTTGCAGTGTGTGCAGCGTTCAGTGGTAAATTTTGCAGCTGGTTATCAGCTCAAGCTACCCGACGGCTGGAAAAATGCTGTCACGGTACGGCGCCAGTCGGATACCGGTGAGTGGCGGTTTGTGCTGTTTGATAAATCGCTTGAAAATTCAGATATTGAGTTGTTGCGTATCCGCGTTGTGAGTCCCTCAGATTATCAAGACAAATTTGAAACGACGCAGTACAGCGTGGTGGGCACCAAAGGTGTCAACAGCTACCAGATTTATATTCCTAAGGAAGGTTACCCGGGATATTCGATAACCTATGAACAGGCGCAAAGCTTGTTTTCATTGCTTGATCTACAGTAACTGCACTCCTACTAAAGTACAGACATTTTATGGTAGGCCGTAAATCATGTCTCCTCTTTATTTGGAGAAAGTATCAGAGCAGTGACCAGATGCAGTTCTAGAAAGGAGCCGCTATGAAAAATATTCTGATTGCCGAGGACGAGGACGCCATCCGCGACTTTGTGGTGATAAACCTCAAGCGTGCAGGCTATTCGGTCACCGACGTTAGCAACGGCCTGGATGCTATTACCGCTTATGATAACGCTGAGGAGGGCTTTGACGTTGTTATTCTTGATGTCATGATGCCCGGACTTGATGGATTTTCGGTCTGCAAGAGGTTGCGTGAACGCTCAGATTCTCTTGGCATCATCATTCTGACTGCGAAAAGTCAGGAGATGGATAAGGTCAACGGGCTGATGCTCGGAGCGGACGATTACATTACCAAACCGTTTTCGCCGTCGGAGCTTTTGGCGCGTGTCGATGTCCAACCCCAAAAAGCCTGACAACGAGCTGACATCCGGCCCGTTTACCCTCAATTTGAAAAGCCGAACCGTTACCAAAAATGCTGAGCCAATTGAGTTGACTCAGGTGGAATTTCAAATTATGGAGATATTTATGAAGAACCCCGAAACAGCGCTGGAACGCAGCCAGATTCTAACGGCAGTTTGGGGCGAGGATTATTTTGGAGACGTCAAAATTGTGGACGTCAATATTCGTCGCCTTCGCATGAAGGTGGAGCTGGAACCCTCAAATCCGCAGCACATTACAACGGTGTGGGGATTTGGGTACAAGTGGATGCCATAATTTTTGAAGTAGACCGTAAAACGTTATAAGGAGGTTGCCCATGGCGCAGAAAAAAATAACCACCCGCTGGCTCACGGGCAGCCTTGGGATTATCCTTGTCATTCTGGTGCTCATTGAGGTTGCAGTGATTTTGGTAGTTCGAATGTTTTATTATTCTTCAGTGCAACAGACCTTAGTTTCACAAGCAAACACCGTCAGTACGTTGCTGTCTAAATATGCTGTCGATCCTTCGGCTGACTATCAGCGCGAAGTTCGAAGCCTGATCGAAAACTTTGAGCAGCGCGACCGCATGGAGCTGATGGCGGTGGACGCATACGGTGGCATCACCACAACGTCATCGGGCTTTCCGGTGAGTGAAAAAATAGAGATGCCCGATTTTGAAGCGGCACTTACCGCATCGGACGGTATGGGCAGTTTTCAGGGACGCATCGGCCAGGAAAATATTATGGCGGTCAGCTGCATTGCGCCGGTCAACGATGAGAGCATTACAGCTGTACGGTTAGTGGTATCGCTCGCCAAGGTAGATAGCCTGATTTTTTCAATTATCACCGTGGCGGTGGTATTTGGGGCCGCAATTATATTTTTTATGGTGCTTTCAGGTTCTTATTTTATCAGCTCAATTGTTATTCCAGTGGGCGAAATAGGCAAGACAGCCCGAAAAATTGCGCAGGGCGACTTTGCAACCCGCCTAGTTAGCCGCAACGACGATGAAATTGGCGATCTATGCGAGACCATTAACTACATGGCTGAGGAATTGGGTAACTCTGAAAAGCTAAAAAATGAGTTTATTTCATCCGTCTCACATGAGCTCCGAACACCGCTCACCGCCATAAAAGGCTGGAGTGAAACAATACGCGATGCCGATACGGGTGACCGCGAAACTGTGCAGAAGGGTATGCAGGTTATTATAAAAGAAACCGACCGTCTGGCGATGATGGTGGAGGAACTGCTCGATTTTTCCCGCATGCAGTCGGGGCGCTTCAAACTGGCTATTGAACGCATCGACTTGTTGGCCGAGCTTGAAGAGGCGGTGCTGATGTATACAGAAAAGGCCCGCCGCGAGGAGATTAAACTGGCCTATGACGAACAGATTGAGGCCGCGGTGGTCATGGCTGATAAAAACCGCTTACGGCAGGTGTTCATCAACATCATTGATAACGCTATTAAATATTCTGATGCGGGCGGCAGCATCAAGGTGACGGCACATCAACAGAATGGTTATTTTGTCATCTCGGTGGCGGATTCGGGCTGTGGTATCAGTCCGGAGGATTTACCCAAAATTAAGAAAAAGTTTTACAAGGCGAATTTGACACGCCGTGGTTCCGGAATTGGGCTGGCTGTTGCCGACGAAATTGTCGCGGCATTTTTAGGCACGCTTGAAGTAACATCGGTTTTAGACCAGGGAACCACCGTTACCATACGCATACCCAACGCCCCACTTTATGAACAGCTTAAACAGAAGACGCCTGAACAAGGCGGGGAGGAATAACCATATTGAGCAGTACAAACGAGCGCAAAAAGACTTCGATAGGTGGCAGCGCCCTTATAGAGGGCGTGATGATGCGGGGCCCCTATACCACTGCTATGGCGGTGCGCAAACCTAATGGAGAATTAGATATCTCCGAGTGGAAAACTGAGGAAGGTGTAAAACCTTGGTATAAAAAAACACCAATTATACGAGGTGTATTTAATTTTTTTGATAGTATGGCGGTCAGCTATAAATGCTTGATGAAATCTGCTGACATTGCCGGCTTTGAAGAAGAACCCAGCGGCTTTGAAAAAAAGCTGATGGATTGGTTCGGTGAAAGTTTTTCAAAAGTTTTGGCAGGCATTGCCGGGATACTTGGCGTGCTGCTGGCCGTGGGACTTTTTATGGTGTTGCCAACCTTTCTCATTGGGTTTGTCCGACCGTTTGTTACTGCGCAGCTATTGTTGTCGTTGATTGAGGC
>JAEWNU010000139.1 GCA_023456995.1 Bacillota bacterium | reverse complement strand
ATTCTGCACCGTAGGAAATTTCATAAGAGCTGTTGTTTTCAATCGTAGCGGTTGCCGTCTCGCCAACCCTGACTTCCGAGGGCATGCGTATGGTAACGCTTGAGCTGTCAGCTTTTATGTTCTGGTTGGGTGTTTGCTCTGAGGACGATACCGCAGCTTGACTGCCGGAACTTGTATTTGCCGAGTCACTATTGCTCACGGGAACATTTGCATTCTTCGAACAGGCTGTAACACTTGCGATAATTAATGCTAAAAACAGTGCTGTAAAAATTTTTTTCATATTATTCTCCTTAATATACTATTGTGTGTTGGCATTAAAACGCCATTGAAATGTTTGAAGGCAACCGACAAACCACCTCTTTGCGGAAGAAAGGGGCTTTAAGAATAAGATGGTCAAAAACCTTCGACCGCTTTTACGCCGACAACGACCGATTCTGCTGCTGCTAGAAAGGTATCGGTTTGAATCTCGGGGAACCACAAAACATAATCGTAGCCATCGCGCTGCCAGCGGGCGAGCGCTTTACCATTTTCGGTGTAAGAAAGCTCCGCCTCCACATCACCAAACTGTTTAAACGTTTGTGTATCAAAACTCATTCCATATAATCCACTGATATCTTCGCCAGTGTTTTTGGCGCACCGCAGCATGCCCTCTGTGCCATCGGCTGTGCTTACATCCAACTGTGCAATCTTTCCCGAAATCAGCCAAACTCCATCCGTATTAATCGATTCAGGCATGCCTTCGAGTGCAAAACCTGCCACAAACCTAAAATCCGGCTTATCAAAGGCGACCATAGGGTTGGGTATCTGGGTCTCGCTGACATAGGCCACCAGCTTAGTGCAATCATTGATTTGCGCCGGATAGCTTTCCAGAATAACACCTCCATAGGTAATATCCACTTTAGACCCTACCGGCAGCGCTGAAATGACAATTTTTTTGCCATTCGCATCGGTGATTTCAGTGTTTGAGAGCCCCACCGAAATCAAGTCGGCACTTTTATACTCGTTTGTATCCTGCCCAGGGCGCACCAGAATCGCCTGGTCATCCACCCGCATAATTGTGGCAGAAAAAGTGATTTTATTAGTCTTTTGGTTGCAGCCTATCAGTGAAAATGCAATAAGCACCATCATAACCGCCACAATAGACTTTTTGATACGCTTCATTCGTCAAATCCTCATTTCAAACTGTTTTCTGAATTATCAGTGCCAAAATCTCTAATAAATATTGCATTGACTGGATAAATTTATGCTTAAAAACCGTCAAAAAGGAAAAACACTCCAATTTATCCGGTCCCACTTATCAAAAAAATCCCTATGTTTAGCTATTTATGCTAAGTTGAAAAGGCGGGGATTTGCGCATGCTCTTTTGTCTGCTGACGAACAATCGACGCGCTTTATTATGCTCTTCGACGTGAAAGCGAAGACCTTTTTCCAGACCGCTTACGCGGTTTGATGGTTTGGCTAATCGCGGCGGGCACATCAATATCTCTGCCACGCTTCCTTCCGTCCTTTTACACTTCCCTCATTACTAGAATTTATAGAAAAGTTTGAGCCGCCGAACAGGAAAAATCATTCCTTGTTCGGCGGCTCGCTTTATTCGGTTTTTATTTTGCTTTGGATTCTACTTCGGCAACAGCGGCCGAAATAAAGTCGCCAACCGGCATTGTGCCCTTGTCGCCCTCCTTGCGGGAGCGTACCGCCACGCCACCAGCTTCAATCTCCTTTTCGCCGATAACCAGCATATAGGGGATCTTTTCGAGCTGGGCTTCGCGGATTTTATAGCCAATCTTTTCGCGGCGCTCGTCAACTGTCACGCGCAAGCCCTTGGCACGTAGCTTTTTAGCCACATCGTTGGCATAAGCGCTTTGATTATCCCCGATAGGCAGGACTCGAACCTGCTCGGGTGAAAGCCACATCGGCAGCGCGCCGGCATACTTTTCAAGCAGCAGAGCGATAGTGCGCTCATAGCAGCCCAGCGAGGTGCGGTGAATGATATAGGGGTATTTCTTTTCGCCGTCGACGTCGACATAGGTCATATTGAACTGGCGCGCCAGCATAAGGTCTATTTGAACCGTGCACAAAGTATCTTCTTTGCCATGGACGTTTTTGATCTGAACGTCAAGCTTGGGGCCATAGAATGCCGCCTCACCAACCGCCTCTGTATACTTCATCCCCATGTGATCAAGAATAGTGCGCATAAGTCCTTCGGACTCGTTCCACATCTCAGGGGTACCAATATATTTCTCAGTATCGTTCGGGTCCCATTTGGAAAGGCGATAGGTCAAGTCTCCGATTAGGCCAATATCGGTCATAATCTCCTGAATCAACCGCACGCAGGAGCGAAATTCCTCCTCAAGCTGTTCGGGGCGCAGAACCAAATGCCCCTCCGAAATGGTAAACTGACGCACGCGGATCAGGCCGTGCATCTCACCGGAGGCTTCGTTTCTAAACAGCGTTGAAGTCTCACCATAGCGAATTGGCAGGTCGCGGTAGGAGTGCATATCGTTGAGGTAAACCTGGTACTGGAACGGGCAAGTCATGGGGCGAAGCGCGAATACTTCCTTGTCCTTCTCCTCATCACCCAGTACAAACATGCCATCCTTGTAGTGATCCCAGTGGCCGGATACCTTATACAGGTCAGACTTTGCCATCAGCGGGGTACGGGTCATCACATAGCCGTATTCATATTCCTCTTTATCCTGCACATAGCGGTTCAAAATCTGGAACAGCTTAGCGCCTTTGGGCATTAAGTGCGGCAGTCCCTGACCGACATAGTCAGAAGTGCAAAAATATTTGAGCTGTCGCCCAATAATATTATGATCGCGCTTTTTAGCCTCCTCAACAGCGGCAAGATAAGCTTCAAGTTCACTTTTTTTCGGGAACGCCGTACCGTAAACACGGCACAGCATTTTGTTTTTCTCACTGCCACGCCAGTAAGCACCTGTGCAGGCAGTCAGCTTGACAGCCTTGATCGAGCCGGTGCTCATCAAATGGGGGCCAGCGCAAAGATCAGCAAAATCCCCCTGCACATAGAAGCTGATTTTCTCGCCCTTGCCAGCGTGCTCGTTGATGAGCTCAATCTTATAAGGCTGGTCCTTCATCTTCTCTAAGGCATCAGGTACATCCAGCTCTAACTTTTCAAGAGAAATATCCTCTTTTACAATTTTGGCCATCTCGGCTTCAATAGCCGAAAGCTGATCAGGGGTAAAAGAAGCCGGCACATCAAAATCGTAGTAGAAGCCGTTATCCACCGCAGGGCCGATGGCGAACTTTGCCTCAGGGAACAGTCTCTGAACGGCCTGTGCCAGAATGTGAGAAGCGGTGTGCCAAAAAGCCTTTTTGCCATCTGTATCCTCAAAAGTCAATATCTCTACTGAACAATCGGTCAGAACGGGGGTTCGCAGGTCGCAAACCTTTCCGTCAATTTTAGCCGCACAGGCCGCTTTAGCCAGACCCGCGCCAAGCGCGGCAGCTATCTGGGCAACGGTTGTTCCCTGTTCAAATTCTTTTACAACATCGCCTTTTAAAGAAATATTTACCATAACAATCTTCCTCTCTTTCTCGGTTCTCATCGCTACTGGGATATAAAAAAGCTCCACCCCCAGCACGGGGTGAAGCATTATAATGTAACTCCACGGTTCCACCCGAATTGCATCTATCTGCTCAATCAGGGCAAAAGATACCACTCTGCCGGCCGTTAACGCTGCCGTTGCGGCGAACTTGGGGCTAATGCCTTAATTTCGCACTCAGGGGTGGTCGCCCGTTGCAAAAATTCACAAAGACCGCTTTCAGCCCAACGACGGTCTGTCTCTGATATGTCTTTTTGCGGGCTTCCCCATCAATGTTTTGTTTGGATGAAGCTTTGAATTGATACTATCACTACGCAATTCGATTGTCAATAACTTTCAAGCTGTCACGCCGCTTTTCCTGCAAAACGCCAATGCATATGCTCAATCCTTGGTAGCGCATCGGCATAATTATCATTTATATAATGTATATTTTACCACGCGATAAAATCCAAAAACGATTAGTCAGAAAATATATTAATCCATGCCCTTTTTCTGCGCCACAATATTAAAATGCTTTTATTATTTTAGGAAAGCTTTTACAAAGATCAAATCATTTGTTTTTTATCCATAACCCCTGTGAACCTTGTACAACGCGTCGTAAAAATAGACAATTTTTGTTTTTAAAGATTTTTTAATTGACTATCCCAATAGACCGTTTATATCACGCCTTTATTTTTCCGCTTTATTCGGCACGTTTTGTATTTAAAATTTCTTGACAGAAATCTAATAAAAATGTAAAATATTTTTGGCTGTTTATACAGTCAGCGCATTACACAGG
>JAEWNU010000138.1 GCA_023456995.1 Bacillota bacterium | reverse complement strand
GAGGTCACAGTATCTGAAAAAATGCTGCGCACCTTTGTCTCCTCTACTCTGTGGCGGATGCGCTCCGCAACATGAACGGCGCCTGCTAGGCCGTCTGTGGGAAGAATAACAGAAAATTCCTCCCCACCATAGCGAAACACCATATTTGGAGAATACTTGGTCTCAGTCTTAAGAATTTGTGCTATAGATTGCAATATAATATCGCCTTGAGGATGCCCGTATGTGTCATTGTAAATTTTAAAATTATCAATATCCACCATAATCAAGCTGAGCTCGGTCGCTTCTTTTACGGCTCGGTTCCACTCGGATTGAAGTTGTATATCAAAAGACCTACGATTCGAGATGCCGGTCAAACCGTCAAGCATTCCCAGTTGTTCAATCGTTTGCATTTGCTTGATAAAATGTATTTGCGTATTGATTCGGGCCCCAACGATGCCGTGTTTAAATGGCTTTTTGATATAATCAACCGCACCGAGCATAAGACCCCGTTCTTCGCTCTCTTCGTCGTCCATCCCAGTGATGATGATGACAGGAATATTACGGCCTTCTTCCATGTTTTTTAACGTTTCCAGCACCTGAAAGCCGTCCGAATCCGGCAGAATGATATCCAGAAGGATGAGATGGGGATGAAATCTTGGTACCATTTCCAGCGCTTCCTTTGCGGTTAGCGCTTTTGCCAGAGTGTACTTATCTTGAAGGATATTCTGAATAACATGCTGGTTTAAGAGACTGTCCTCAACAACCAAAATTCTATACTTAAAGTCATCTTCCAACAATGTGGTTCCTCCTCGCCGCACATTGCGTTTTAGCCCATGATGCGTGCCACTGGTGCTATAAAAAGCAATGCTAAAACAGCCCTTGCAGAGATTGATCTCAATTGTTATATTATAACAGGTAATTGCAAGTTCCACAATAATGTGACGTAATATTCAATTGATTTTAAAAAATATATCAGTAATTTCGTCGGAATATTCATAAATAGTGTCGCATTTTATGTAATTATCCAGTTGTAATTCAATATGTTTATCGGTGTACGAGCACTGAGCTACGCTAAAACGAAAGCAAAAAGCAAGGCGGGCGCCTTTCGCACCCGCCTTGCTTTAAAGAACGCTTATGGACGAAGATTTCGGTTAGCAGCAACCGCCCCATCCGCAGCCACAGCCACCGCCACAGCCACCACCGCAGCCACCCCAGCTACCGCCACCACAGCCACAGCAGCAGAAGATGATGATAATGAGAACTATAATCCACAGGCAGCCGCAACCGCCACCACCACAATTATTACCGAAAAACATAGTGCAACCTCCTAATTTTAGATTTCATCACATATTATGTTAAGTATAAAAGCGGTGTTACAGCTTTATTATTCAAAAGAGCGAAAACCTGACAAGATAATTTGTTCAATATGATTGCAAAGGCGGTTTGTGGCATAGAATAAGCTGTGGGGTGAAGAAAATGTTTCGTTTTAACGGATTTACACAAAAAGCAAACGATGCTATAAATCTTGCAATCGCACAGGCTTCTGCGCTTGGCCATACCTATATTGGCAGCGAGCATCTGCTGCTCGGTTTGGTGTGCGCTGAAGGTTCAGCCGCCAGCGTGGCGTTAACCTCCCGGGGGGTTAATGCACAGGATATTACCGAATTGTTGGTTCGAACTGTGGGGCGGGCTCCCCAGTCCGTCCTTAATTCCGACGATATTACGCCCTGCTGCAAAAGAATCTTTGAAACAGCAGTCTGCACAGCGCGTGACTACCACTCACAAACCGTTGGTACCGAGCATCTGTTGATATCTCTGCTACGTGAACCGCAAAGCAGCGGGGTGGCGCTTTTAAAAGAGCTGGGGCTGGATACCGCTGCCTTATATAAAGCGATGTGTGATGTTGCTGGTGCGGTTAGTATAATAGGAGAAAAAGCCAATCGGGCAAATGCTCAGCGAACGGCTAAACCGCAGCCCAAAACTCAGACTCTTGATAAATTTTCACGCGACCTAACCCAAATGGCGCGTGAGCGCAAGCTTGACCCCGTCATTGGACGCGATACGGAGATAGACCGTGTCATTCGTATTCTTTGCCGGCGTGGGAAAAACAACCCCTGCCTGATCGGTGAGGCCGGCGTGGGTAAAACCGCCGTTGTGGAAGGATTGGCACAGCGTATTGCAATGGGAGAGACACCGTTTGAGCTCAGCGAGAAGCGATTGGTTTCATTGGATTTAACAGCCGTTTTAGCTGGTACAAAATATCGTGGAGATTTTGAAGAGCGCATCAAAACGATTATCAACGAGGTTGCGGCGGCGGACAGTATCATTCTGTTCATCGACGAAATTCACAATATGATGGGCATTGGTGCGGCAGAAGGAGCGGTTGACGCTGCCAATATTCTTAAACCACAGCTGGCACGCGGGGAGTTGCAGGTTATCGGCGCGACGACTTTTGAGGAATACCGTAAGCATATTGAAAAAGACTCGGCGCTGGAGCGGCGTTTTCAAAGTGTTATTGTTAAGGAACCCAACGAACAGCAAGCAGTTGAAATTTTGAAGGGGCTGCGAGAACGGTATGAAACGCACCACCGGCTCAAAATAACTGACGAGGCGCTGGAATCTGCTGTGCACCTCTCAGCGCGGTATATTCCCGACCGTTTTTTACCCGACAAAGCGATTGATCTTATTGATGAAGCGGCGGCTTGTGTCAAACTAAAAAGCTTTGCCGAAGGCGAATATGATGACAGTGAGGTTGTCACCAAACTCAAAATAGCGCGCCGTCGCAAAGAGGAGGCGCTGTCCTGCTGCGACTTTGAACTGGCGGCGACTCTGCGTCGGCAGGAGCAGGATTTGCAATCCAAAACCGTTGAAAAACGCAACAAAACAAAGGGCGTGCTGGCGGTTAGCCAAAAGGATATCGCCGATTTGATCTCGCAAACCACCGGCATTGACATTTCATCGCTGACCGGCGAAGAGACAGAACGGCTGATCTCGCTTGAGGAGCGGTTGGGCGCAATGGTAATAGGACAGAATGAGGCTGTGCGCGCGGTTTCAAAGGCCATCCGACGGGGTCGGGTAGGTTTAAGCGACCCGAATCGTCCCGTTGGTTCGTTCCTGTTTTTAGGCCCTACTGGCGTTGGAAAAACGGAGCTTTGCAGAGCGTTAAGCAGTATTTTGT
>JAEWNU010000137.1 GCA_023456995.1 Bacillota bacterium | reverse complement strand
GTCAGCCTACCAGAAAACTGTCCGCCGCCCCGGATGTCATTTGCGCCTTTGTATTTGACCGCGGCAGGGTAATCGGCGTGCATCGGGCGCGGCAGGTCGCGCAGTTTGTCGTAATCCTTGCTTCTGGCGTCGTTGTTTTGAATTATGGCGGTCAACGGTGCCCCACACGTGATGCCTTCAACTAACCCGGAAATTATTTGAGGAATATCCGCCTCGCTGCGGGCGGTGGAAAACCGGTTCGCGCCGGGGGCCCGGCGCCCCATAAATCGGTGAATGGCCTCCATATCCAACCGTACCCCTGCGGGCAGCCCGTCGAGTACCACACCGATCGCCTCGCTATGTGACTGGCCAAATATCGTGACCTTCAAAAGCTTTCCAAAGCTAGATGACATCGGCTTTTCCTCCCAGTCGTTTAAAATCCTCAAAGAATCTTGGGTATGATTTTTTCACTGCGGCAGCATCTTGAATGATGACATCTCCGGTGCAGATGGCGGAGGCGATGCTCATTGCCATCGCAATTCGGTGATCATTAAAGCTATTGACCACGCCTCCCCTAAGTCTGCCTGTGCCTTCAATAATCAATCCATCCTGCAACTCGGTAACCTTGCCGCCAAGCGCGTTGAGCGAATCAGCAACCGTCTGCAACCGATCACTTTCTTTAATACGCAGCCGCGCCGCGTTGATGATTTTTGTAGTACCGACCGCAGCACAGGCCACCACAGACAACACCGGCACGAGATCGGGTATCTCTCCGGCGTCAATGGTAATGCCGCTCAAAACTTGCGGTGAAGCGGTGACGTGGCTGCCGTTCACTTCGGTCTGGGCACCAAAACGCTGTAACAGGGGTATAATTTCGCTGTCACCCTGTGCGGTGTCGATATCCAGCCCCGTCACGGTGACAGGCTCACACATTGCCCCCGCCGCCAGCCAGAACGCCGCATTGGACCAATCGCCTTCTGCGGCGATTCGGCCCGGCGAGCAATAGCGCTGCCCGCCCTTTATATGGTAACCGCCGCCATTTGGCAGCGTGGTAATATCAATGTTAAACTGCGCAAGCGTGCGCAGCGTCATAGAAACGTAACCCGCCGACTCCAGCGGTGTTGTCAGGAAGATATCGCTGTCGCCTGCCAGAAGCGGAAGTGCGAACAGCAGCCCGGTGATATACTGAGAGCTGATGTTGCCCGGCAGGGTGAATACCCCCGCTGCCAGTGGGCCAGTGATGGTAAAAGGCAGTTGTGCTGCATCAAATATGCAACCGTGCGCTTCCATTTCCTCACGCAGGGGAGAAAGAGGCCGCTGCGGTAGTCTACCCGCGCCTTCAACCTGTGTGGCTTTGCACACTGCCGCTGCAACCGGCAACAAAAACCGCAAGGTCGAACCGCTCTCACCACAATCCAAAACCGCACGCGCCGGTCTTTGGGTAACGGGTGTCACCCGCCAAATGCCCTCTTTAAGCTGAGAGAAACCAGCGCCAAGCGCAGAAAGACAGCCCATAGTCGCATCTATATCACGATTCATTTCGCTAATGACCACCTCGGTGGGCGTATCGCACAACGCCGCACAAATTAGACAGCGGTGCGCGTCAGATTTTGAAGTGACGGCTCGCAGTGTGCCGCGCAGAGGAGAAGGCGTAATTTTGATATCCATAAATAAATGCTCCTTTTGGCTGAGCCGTCAAAGTCAGTGCATCCAATTTAGAGTCCCTGTTCAATTAACGCTTCCAGTGCGTCAACCGCAATATCCTGCACAGTGCAGCTACCCACCACCGTGGGGAGAATCAGTGCTAATTGATCGCCTCGGCGCTTTTTATCGCCCAGAGCGGCTTCGGCCAGCGCTTGGGCGCTATAGCTACAGGTTGTTGGAAGCCCGCAGTCCCTTAGAATTTTGAGCAGCGTTTCAAGCGTTTCCGGTGGTGTTATTCTATTTTTAACACAGGCACGCGTGATAATGACCATACCGATTGCCACCGCCTGACCATGTGAAATTGAAAAGTGTGAGCAGCGTTCAATGGCGTGACCCACCGTGTGACCAAAATTGAGCTTTCGCCGTTCGCCGGTATCTCGTTCGTCCTGTGCAACAACATCGGCCTTGATGGCGACACAGCGTGCCACAATTTCAGGCAGTCGCGTTGAAACGCCGTCTTCCAGCAGCGGCAGCAACGTTTTGTCAAATGCCATGCCATACTTGACCGCCTCGCTCATCCCGTCGAGAAAATATTGTTCCGGTAATGTTTTCAGTGTTTCACAGTCGCAAATGACCAGTTCTGGCTGCCAGAATGCCCCCGCCAGATTCTTGCCCGCCACAAGGTCGACAGCGGTTTTGCCCCCAACCGAAGAATCGATAGCGGCGAGAAAGGTGGTGGGTATCTGTACAAACCGAATACCCCTCAGGTACACCGCCGCCGCAAAGCCTGCCAAATCGCCGGTGACACCACCGCCCAGCGCGACAATCAAATCGGTACGAGTAATCTGGTTTTCAGCCAGTTTTTCCAGAACAGTGGAGAGGGTTATTAAATTTTTTGATGCTTCACCATGTGAAAAAACGATACGGCAAACCTGAAACCCCGCCTTTTTCAGCGATGTTTCAACGGCATCGCCAAATAAAACGTCAACCGCATCGTCAGCAATAACAGCAGCGGTACAAGGTTTAACCTTTTGGGCAATCAGTTGACCGCTCTGCGCAATCAGTCCATTTCCAACCAGAACCTCATAGGGATGATTAGTCTTAACTAAAACGCTTTTCATGGCTTTACAGCACCTTTCCGTCGGCCTGCGCTTTCTGCTCGCGCCCTGCACGCAGTTTAGTACGCAGTGTCTCTTTGTCTCTAGCTTTTATTATAACACTAAACTCCTGAAGCCGCTCAACCAAGGCGTCAATCTGCTCAACCAACGGCTCGTGGTTATCCAAGAACAATTCCGTCCACATATCCTCGTTTAAGGTGGCAACACGGGTCATATCGCGATAGCTGCCTGCTGAAAAGCCACTATGCCCCAGTGCACAGGGGGACTGCACATACGCGCTTGAAACAACATGCGCCAGCTGCGAGGTATAGGCAATCATCCGGTCGTGTTCGGCGGGGTCCGTAATCACTGTTTTGGCAAACCCCAATGTCTGCATAAACTTTTTCAGTTGATCCACTTCGGCAATTGACACCCCATTCAGTGGCGTCAGCACAATTGAAGCATTTTCAAACATATTGCAGCGCGAATGATCAAAACCACTGTGCTCAACGCCTGCCATCGGGTGCCCGCCGATGTAGCAGAAACCGTGCTGCTGTGCAATGGCGTGACAGCCAGTGCATACTGCCTGTTTAACACCACAGGTGTCAGTTACGATGGCGGTTTTGGCAATATGCTTAGCATTGCTCGCCAGCCAGTCAACGGCTGCCTGCGGATAAAGGGCGATGATCACCATCTCACAGGTCGAGAGCTTTTCGTCAACGAGGATGTCATCAATCGCGCCTACCAGCCGCGCCTTGCAAAGCGCCTGAAAATTGGCATCCGTGCCAAACACTGTATGCTCAGTTTTGTATTTAATCGCCCGGGCAAATGAGCCGCCGATCAGGCCCATGCCTATTACTGCAATATTCATGTCAAATCTCCTTAAAGCGGTTTCCTATATTTTATAGCTGTTGGGTAGAATTTTGGCGACGCATTTTGCCACATCATCAAACGCCTCAGGTGTCAGCGACTGCGGTCCATCACATTTGGCGTGTGCCGGGTCGTTATGAACCTCAATGATTAATCCATCGGCTCCACAGGCCGCCGCCGCCATTGCCATTGGCTTCACCAGAGCGGCGATACCGCTTGCGTGGCTCGGGTCGACGATCACTGGCAGGTGGGTCATGCTTTTGAGCATTGGTATCGCCGAAAGATCAAGCGTATTGCGCGTAGCCGTTTCAAAGGTTCGAATACCGCGCTCGCAGAGTATCACCCGTTCGTTTCCGCCCGCCATAATATATTCTGCACTCATTAACAGCTCCTGAAGGGTGTTTGAAAGACCGCGCTTTAGCAAAATCGGTCGATCTATTTTGCCCAGCTCTTTGAGCAGCTCAAAGTTTTGCATATTGCGCGCGCCTACTTGAATGATATCGACCCCTTCAAACAGCGGCAATTGAGAAATATCCATCAGCTCGGATACAATGGGCAGGCCGGTTGCCTTTTTCGCTTCAAGCAAGAGTTTTATGCCTTCTGCGCGCATACCCTGGAAGGCGTAGGGTGAAGTTCTCGGTTTAAAAGCGCCGCCGCGCAGGAGCTTTGCACCGGAAGCCTTTACAGCCTTGGCAATTTCGATAATTTGTTCCTCCGATTCTACCGAGCAGGGCCCCGCCGCAATCGGGCAACTGCCATCGCCGAACACCGCTTCACCAACAGTGATAATGGTGTTATCAGGGTGAAATTTGCGATTGGCGTTTTTATACGGCTCCTGAATGCGTTTGACCGATGCAACAATATCCAGCGCCTGAATCAGGTCGATATCAACTTCCGAAGTATCTCCCACCAATCCGAGAACGGTATAGCAATCCCCCTCGCTAAGGTGTATCTGCAAATTCATGCTTTTGAGCCATGCGATCAAATTCTCTAGCTGCCTGGGGTCGGGATTCTGTTTTAATACCACTACCATTTGTGTTCCCTCCGAATTTCATAATAAATAGCGATTTTTGGAATTATTTAGCAAACAAAAAGGGCTTCGCAGTATTTCACTGCGAAGCCCACACTTAACGAATTTCACACCGTCTTAGTTTAAACCGGCTGAAGCCCCTGTGGAATTCTGTTTGCAGCGAAATACGAATAAGCCTTGCCAAAAAAGTAAAAGGCAAAGCTAAAGTAATAATAAAAGTATTTCACTGTAGACAGATTTTGTTTCATGGTGTTACGCTCCCATAAAAGGATTTGAAAATATGATAACACAGATCACAGCCAACATAATAGAGAAAATATCAACAACATTAAAGTAATATTGATAATGTTTTTATAGATATTAACTATTTTCAGTATCAATCAGTGTTTCTGGGGGCACATCTTCAATCGTCTCAGGCACCGGGGCGGGGACAATGGGCAAAGGCTCACTAGTCTCCACAGGCGCCTCATCATCATCATCATCGTATATGACGTCAGTGACAATATCGGCGTCATTTTTTTTCTGCATGGGCATTAGCTTTTGGGCCACCAATACAGCGGCAGCCGCCACAGCGGCCAATACCAACCATTTTTTCATGCAAAGCATCTCCTTTCGTTTTGCGCGGGCGGCGTTTTGCCGACCCTAATAATCCTGAACTTATAGTATTATAATTATTATAACCCGCCGGTGTGAATATTTTTTTAACCCAACTGTAAATTTTTTCAAAATTCCAATAAAACAGCCCTTTTGTTTTAAAGTCTGACAACACTTGACACAAAAGTCCACCAATCTTAAAATAAAGGAACTAAGCAAGAGGGAGCAACAGTAAATGACGCAGATAAAAGGTAGGTTTGCCCCAAGCCCCAGCGGCAGAATGCATCTTGGCAATGTTTTCTGCGCATTGCTGGCGTGGTTGTCGATAAGAAGTCAAGGCGGAAGCCTGCTTCTGCGCATAGAGGATCTTGACCCCGCGCGCTGCCGTCGTTTCTACGCCGAACAGCTCGAAAATGACCTGCGCTGGTTGGGGCTGCTCTGGGACGAGGGTGGCATTCATGCATCAGGGTCGTACACCCCCTACTGCCAGAGCCAGCGCAGTGCGATTTATGAGCGGATGCTGATCCAGATTTCCGAACAGGCGCAACTCTATCCCTGTTTTTGCAGCCGTGAAGAGCTGCACGCCGCCTCTGCCCCACACCACTCCGATGGGCGCCTGCTGTATAGCGGGCACTGCCGCAGCCTGACCACTGCCCAACAAGCGGCGCTATCAGAAAGCCGGCAACCCGCTTTACGTATCGCGGTTCCGGATGAAATATTTTCTTTCCGAGATAAAAGCGGCTGTTTTTTTTCTGAAAATCTATGCGCTGACTGTGGTGATTTCATCGTCCGGCGCTCAGACGGTATTTTCGCCTACCAACTGGCTGTTGTCGTTGATGACGCGCTGATGGGCGTCACCGAGGTGGTACGCGGACGTGATCTTCTTAATTCTACCCCGCGCCAGTTATTTTTATACCGTGCGCTGGGGTTAGCGCCGCCCGAGTTTGGGCATCTGCCGCTCCTTTTGTCCGCTGACGGCAGACGCCTTTCAAAACGCGACCGCGACCTGGACATGGGTATTCTGCGGCAGCGATTTACAGCGCCGGAGCTTTTGGGTCGCCTCGCCTTCCTTGCCGGGCTAATCGACCGGCCCGCCCCAACCACAGCACAGGAGCTAATTGCACATTTTTCGTGGCGTGCACTACCGGATAAAGACATTACTGTTCCTTGTGCACTGTTTTCTGTGTAATCGTTACTTAAAGCTGAGATTTTAGAAGAGTGTACTTTACTATTGATATTATTGAGTTATTATAAGGGAGCTGAGCCGAGGGTGTTTACTATAAGCTGAAATCCTCGCTGCTTTTTTGTTAAAATTGTGCTATTATATAGCATGAATATATATTTATCCATTCTGAACGCAGGGGAGATGTTTTTGATGAAAACCGGGTTGGT
>JAEWNU010000136.1 GCA_023456995.1 Bacillota bacterium | reverse complement strand
TTATTTAGTAAAGGGTTTTATTTTAAAACAGGCCTTCGACTTAAAAACTTCTAGTATATTTATGAATAAAATAATATTAAATTATGTCTTTGAGTAGCTCTTCGTTCAGCAAATAGGGGGAAAATGGCACTTAAATTTTAAAGTGAAACACTTTAGATTGGAAAAAATGACGAAGCTATGTGACTAAAATATGATAATATGTAAATTTTGTTTTCACATGCGGGTTTTGTATTGAGATTTTGTCAGAAAGTTGCTATAATAACTCACGTTAAAGAGATGAGGACAAAGGTCAAACGTTTTATGTGGAAATGGTTACCATCCCAACTGACTTGATTTTTACGCCAGAAACAAGTATATTAGACTATGCCGTTTCCTAAACTTTATACAATTTGGAAAGGAGAGGGTGCTTTGAGCGACAAAAAACGCAGAATTGCTGAAGAAGATCATTCTGCTGAAGCAAAGCCTGCGCAAGCATCATCTTCAAATAAGCTGCAGGCGCTTGCGCAAGAGATGCTGCAAAAAGTTTTGCGTGTTTTATGCTTTATCGGACTGCTGCATATTCGAAAATACCGTTTCTTTAAGCGTGGCTTACGAAACGTCAGAGACATGCTTGGACTTTTGATGCGTGCCATAGGTCACAGGCTTTATTGTAGCATGCGCATTTTTTCGGCGCGAAACAACCTGTCGTTTGATATGGCTGTCGACCTGCTGCAAACGTTAAAGCGTGGCAGCGCCTCTGCCCGAAAACGAGGCTTGGGCGCATTGATCGGCTATTGGGCCATGGTGGTGGCGGCCTTTGTAACACGGGCCGTTGCGCGGCTATTCAGTTCAATTAATTATGTTGCGCCAGTTTTGGCTACTGCCGTATTCCTTGTTGTGATTAACGGCGCACTCAACATGACATTTGCTTTGCGCGTTTTTTACAACGGCGAGGAAATCGGCTATATTGCAGACGAAGCGGTGTTTGAAAATGCCGAAAAGCAGATGCTGGGCCGTATCGTGTTTGAGGATTACATCAAACCTGAGGATAGTATACCGGAATTTACCATTGCCGCTGTACGCGAGGAGTCTTTACTTTCTGAAGACCGATTGACCGACGAGCTAATTAAGGCGTCAGGCAACGAGCTGGCTCAGGCGACAGGCTTATATGTTGATAATCGCTTTTTAGGGGCGGTTACTGAGCGACGTCAAATGCTGGCGCTGCTTGAATCTATCAAGAACAAATATCGCTCGGATGACGAGGATGCCAACGAAGTGGTGGAGTTTGTCAAGGAAGTCGAGGCACGTGACGGTCTTTATCCGGTAACTTCGGTGGTAGATATTGGTGTGATGAAAAATGAGGTCAACCGTGAGGAAGAGGCTCAGCGAATTTACACTACTGTTCAGGGCGATGCGCCTATCATTATCGCAGAGAAAAACGGCATTCCTTATTCTCAGCTTAAGCTGCTCAACCCAGATATTGAAAAATCGCTGCTGGTCGGGCAGGAAGTGCTGGTAAAAAAGTCGGTTCCGGTGCTCGAGGTTAAGGTCGTTCGTAAAGAAACAGTTGAAGAAGAAGTTAACTTTAAGATTGAACAGATTCAGGATACCAGCAAGTACCAGGGCTATGTTAAGGTGACCCAAAAGGGACAAAAGGGTACTTCGCTTGTGACGAGTGAGGTCACCTATATCGACGGTCTTGAGGTGGATCGCACCGTTCTTGATACCCGCACGGTTAAAGAACCGATCAATGAAAAAGTCGTGGTGGGTGGCAAAAAACCCCTTGCTCAGCTGCCTGCTTCGGGGCATAGCACCAGTTCCAACATTATCTGGCCTGTTGCCGGCGGATATGTCAGCTGTGGCTTCTATGGCTATTGGGGCCATACTGGTATGGACATTGCAGCAAACACCGGAACTGCAGTTTATGCTGCTGCGTCTGGAACGGTGACTAAGGCGGTTTATAATTCCACCGGTTACGGTTACCATATTATTATCAGTCATGGCGGTGGTATTGAAACGCTTTATGGACACAATTCCAAGCTGTACGTTAAGGCTGGTGATTGGGTTGAGCAGGGACAGCTAATTGCCGCTGTCGGCCGTACCGGACGTGCAAGCGGCCCGCACTGCCACTTCGAGGTGCGAGTTAACGGTAAGTATATGAACCCCGCCAACTATATTGGAACCCGCAATCCCTATTCGTGATGTTATATAAAAACGGCGCGAGGCATTGCCTCGCGCCGTTTTTATGCGGCGAAGTAGCCGCATACCATGTCACAGTTTTTTTTCGTATAGATAAAAAGTACCTTTTCTAAAGGCGGTTTCGCCCACTTTTATGTAGTTTTGCTTTTGATAAAGCTTTACGGCGTTTAAATTTTGTGGGAACGAATCAAGCCGAAGGACACCAACTCCCTTGCTTTTCAGAAGCGCTTCAATATATTGCAAGGCCTGCTTGGCAATCCCCTTGCCCTGATAAGTGGGATTGACACACAACCGGTGCAGCACCGAGAAAGGAAGGTTGGGGTATTGCCAATCGCCATCCTCATAGCCCTCCCACTGTTCTTTGTTGAGTACAAAGGCACAGACGATGATGCCGTCTATCAGGCCGATGGTCATTTCACCGTTGACGATATCCTGCTCAATGACCGCCTGTGTGGGATAGGTATCATCCCACTGGTCAATGCCGGACGCCTGCATATGGCCGATTGCTGCACGGTAAATGCTGAACACTTGGGCAGCCTCTATAGGCTCGGCTTTTCTGAACTCCATAGCTTTACCTGCTTTCTATAACGCATTTATAGCGCTATTATGGCATAAAATCGCCAAATCGGCAAGTGCATGATCTCAGCTGCTAAAGCCTGCTCCACTCGATGTCAACCGTCTGCGTTGGATTGGTTGACGGGATGAGCCCAAATAGGTATAATCAACGGTATCAAGACAAGGGGAGGCTTTGATATGTCGGTAAAAACAGCGGTGCTGGCCATGCTGGAAACGCACCGCGCACAGGATATTTC